>JAIOHV010000033.1 GCA_019912885.1 bacterium | reverse complement strand
TCGTCGAGCGCTTGGGCGAGTTCGGCCTGGTCGCGCTTGATGCCCGCGGCCGCGGCCGCCGTGGCAAGCGCGGCGCTCTTTCGTCTCTTGAACTTCGTCGCGTTCGAGGGACAAGCCACGCGCGAGATCTGGGCGCCGGCGCTTTACGCGATCGCCGCCACCGGGATGATCGCCGCCGCGCTTTTCGCGCTCGGCGGCCGATCCGCGCGTGTTCGCGATGCGTTCGCGGCGCTTTCGATCGGGTTTCAGATTCTCGCCGTTGGGTGCGCCGCGCTGCGCGCGCCGGGCCACGCGCTCGCCGCCGGGGAATTGATGCTCGCGGTGCACGCGCCGGCAGCGGTGTTGCTGGCGCTTGCCGGCGGAACGCACCGCCTCGCGAGCGGCGCGAGACTCTTGTCGCGGTTTGTCATCGCGGGTTTGCCGCCCCTGCCCGGCTTTATTGCGCGGCTCGACGCTGCCGGTGCGCTCGTCCACGCCGACCTCGTCTGGATGGCGATCTACATGGCCGTCGCGCAGACCGTCGTTTTCGCGAGCCTCATGCGTACATTTTTCGACGACCCGCGAAGGTGACGGCGAGGACAAGTATCAATCGGAAGGGATATCTTGCGCCGGAGAATCAGGAGAATTCGCTGTGGCTGCCTACGAAGTCAACATCAACGACGTCGTCCGGAAGTTCGAGGGGCTCGACAAATACGACGACGACTACGTCCCGGAAATATTCGGCGACATGAGCTGGGGCGTGCAACACCAGGGCTGGTCCGCCGCGAAGTATCCGGACGAATTCAAACGGGTTTGGGCCGCCATCGTTCGCCATCGGGAACACATTCGGGGCCATGTCGGCCTCGTCCGCGAACTTCGCCTCATGGCTGGCGAATACCCCAATGACCACTGGTGGTGGTCGTTCGAGAAACTTTGATGCCGGTCCTTATTTTGGTTGCCGGACGACGCCGGCCGCCGCGGCGCTTGCGATCATTCCGCAATCCCGATTCCCGATTCGGCATTCGCCATGACCGCATCGGCGATGGCTTCGGCGATGACGCGCCCGCCCTCCCGCGTGATGTGGATCGGATCGTCGTCGGGGAAAAGGAACAGCCCGGGCGCGTGTAGAAATCCGTCGGCGACATCGACGACCGGCACGCGCTCGGCCTTGCCGACCTCCCGCGTGATTTGCTGATAACGCCGGTGATCCGGTTCCCAGTCCGCGCCGCCGGCGAGATAGGGCGACACGACGAGAATCGGCCTGGCCCCGTCGGCGCGCACGATCGCGACAAGCCGCGCGAGCTCGCGCGCGTATTCGTCCGGCGGCACGCGAAACGGGCGGTCGCGCGCGGCCTTGTCGTAAGGCCGAAAGATCCCGGCGCGAATCGCCTGATAGAGGCGGAACGTCAATAGCGCGCGGTGCGTCGCGAGAAGCGTGGCCGGCGGCATGCGGATTTGTGAATCCGGGCGCGAGCCCACCGCGCGCCAGTGGTCGTTCACGCCGAAGTGAATCGTGACGATGTCCGCGCCGTGGCCGGCCAGGTCGCGCTCGTAGAACTTCCGCCCCTGAAAGACGGTGTAGTTCGGCACGCCCGCGTTGTAGACGCGCACCTCCCGATCGACGACGCCGCGCGCTTCAATAAGGGCGGGCAGATCCTCCGGATATCCCGCCCCGCCATCCATCACCGCGACGGAATCGGCGAGCGCCACGATACCAAGGACCTCGGCAGGAAAATCCGGTGGCGGTTTCGGCACGCTCCAGAAAAGATCGGCGTCGGGCTCGCCGACAATCTCGCCGATCACCCGCAACCGGTAGTCGAGCGCGCTCACCGGCGCGGCGTATCCGGCGACACGCAGCGCGATCTCCGCCGCCGCGAGAACGAAAGCGACGGCGATGGCGGCGAACCCGACGCGGCGCGGGCGCGTCGTCATTCGCGCGACCGCGCGAGCAGGCACCAGGGCGGCTCGTCGAGGATTGGCCGGAAGGTGTGCCCGTTGATTTCCGTTTCGGCGCAGTCGCTCACGCCGAGCGCGGCCGCAAGCGTCGGGTCGTTCTCCGACAGCAGGATCAGCGTCGGCGCCCATTCGCGGACGATCCTGTCGACACTCTCCGGGGTCGCCGGCCCCTCCGGCAAATAATCCGCGTAGCGATATTGCCGGTAGTCGCCGCGCGACTCGACGACCATGAATCCGTGGTTGTCCGTCGTGATGAGGACGCGATCCGCCGGGTCCATCGCGTAGCGCAGCGCTTCCGACGCGACAAACGCCGGGCGCGCGGCGGCGGCCGCCTGCGCGATACCGAAAAGGTAGGGCAGGCTCGCCGCGGAGATCGCAAGTCCTACGCCGGCCGCGGCGACCGCGCGCGCGACGGGCGTGCGTATGAGGTAGCGAACCACGTCGGTCACGAGTCCCGCCGTCGGCGGGATGAGCAACAGCACCATCAGCGACGCGTAGCGGGCAAGCTCCGGCGCCATCGCGGCGCGGAGCGCCTGCGTTTCGACCACCGCGAAGTGCCAGAGAAACAATCCCGCGGCCAGCCGGCTGCGCCCGCGAACAAGATCGTTGACGAGCCCCGCGAGCGCGACGAACGCAAGCGGCCAGCCCAGAATCGCAACGAAAGTGCCCGGCCAGCCGAGCGCGCGCTGCACGAGGGGCACGTCCCCGGCGTTGACGAACGCGGCCGATTGCGCGGCGGATAGAAACGCGAACGGCGATCCTGCGATGCGCGCCGACATGACGATATGGGCGAGGGGAAAAATCGCGAGCACGGCGCCCGCCGCAAGAGCCGGTTTCCATCCGCGCCGCCACGCGAGATACGCGGGCCACACGGGAAGGAACATCCAGCCTTCGAAACGAAGCGCCGCCGCCGCCGAAAACGCCACGCCGAGCCCGATCGCAAAACGCACGGCGCGTCCGTCGCGCTCCGCGTCGATCGCCACGGCGCAAAACGCGAGCGACAGCGCGAAAAAGAAAAGGTACGGCCCTTCGGATAACGTGACGACGCCGACGACCAGTAGCGGCGCGCAGAGCGCATAAATCGCGCACGCCGCGAGCGCGTCGGTCTTGCCGCGCGTGCGTCGCACGAAGACGAACAACGGCGCGAACGTTGCGAGCGCGAACAAAACGGAAAACGCGCGGTTGCCGATGACGATGTCGCCGGTCAGTCGCCACGCCGCCACGATCAGCACCGCGTGCAACGGCCCGAAGTTCGGATCGGGATACGCGCGCGGGCCGTCGACCCATTGCGTCGCGAGTTGCAGCTTGCTGTAGCCTTCTTGCTCGCTGCCCTCGATGTTCCGGACCGCGACAAAGGAAAACGCGCGCGCCCCGATGCCGATGGCGACGGCGATCGTAAGGATCGTGATGAGCGTACGCCGGTTCATGGCGCGCCCCCCGCGTCGCCCGGCGGCTCGGGCGCGTCGTCCTCGGCGCGTTCGGGCGCCGCGATTTCGCCCAGCCCGTCGTCTTCGCCCTCGATGCGTTCGACGCGGAAGATCGCGAAATCGCCGGTGCGCAGGACGCGCGTGAAGCGCCGGCCGTATTCCACGGTTTCCGTCACGGTCGGCCCAAGCCGGAACGCCTGAAGGTTCCCGCCGGATTCGTAATCGATGACGATGAGCGTCGGGTCGAATTCGCGCATCGTCCGCGCGAACTCCTCACTGTTGTAGCGCTTGATGTCGCGCCCCCACGTCACCGCGGCGTCCGGCGAAAGATACGCAAGCGGGAAAAGGCGTGGCACGACCGCGCGGTATTCCTCCCACTCCTTGATGCCGCCGGGGTCGTACAGCAGCGTGCGGAAGGTGGACGGATCGCGCCGGCTTTCGACGACGAGGTACGGGTGGAACCGTTTGTCCAGAATGATGCGGTCGTCCGGCCTGGCCTCGCGCAGGAAGCGCGCGACTTGCCGGATATCGTCGGGCAGACGATTTTCCTCGGCCTGCACGACCGCCCAGTATCCCTCGAAGGACGCGATGCTTGCGACAAGCGCGACGGCGATCGCAGCGCCAAGGTGCTTGCGCTGCGAGAAGAGGCGCGCGGGGATATCCGCGCACGCGCCGCCCGCGAACGGGATCAACAGCGCGGCGATGACGACGCTGTAACGCAAAAGCGCCGGATCGAGCTGTCCGTTCAGCGTGCGATAGGAAAGGAGGAGATACGGCACGAGAAAAAGGGCGAGGAGCATCCCGCCGCGCCGCACCGCCGCCGCCCATCCCAGGCCGACGGCGCACGCGACGAAAAGCGGCGGCGAGAGCGCGTGCCAGAACGCCTGCGGCCAAGCGGTCGCCCGATAGCTGATATCCATCTGCGGCAGGTAAAGCTCAAAGCTCGCGGCGCTCGTCGCGCCAAAGGCGAAGGGGTCGCCGCGCGTCGCCCAGCACACGTCCATGTGCCATAGCGGAAACAACGCGAGCATCGCGCCAAACAGCGCCGCGCGCGCAAAGCCGCGTGGTATGAGCGCAAGGCAAAGCACCGGGAAAAACAACCACGCCTCGAAGCGCAGCATGCCCGCCGCGGTGAACGCGGCCGCGGCGCCGGCAAGCTTGGCGACGGCGCGCCGCTCGCCCGCGCGGGCGGAATACCACAACGCGAGGCCGCCGAAGAACGCCAGGGCGTACGGCGCCTCGGCGAGGCTCGTCGCGCTCGCGCGAACGTGCACGGGGTAAACGCAAAAGAACGCCAGCGCGGCAAGCGCGGGGCCGCTTTTCATCTCGCGCCGGGCGATCGACCAGAACACGGGCAGCGCCGCGACGCCGCACGCAAGCGAAAACACGCGCACCGGAAGCACTTTGTCGCCGAACGGGAACGCGAGGACGTAGATGATCCACGTATGCAGCGGGCCGAAGTTCGGATCGGGATACGGTTTGTCGGCGGCGATCCAGTCGTAAACGAGGTTGATCTTGGAGTAGTCCTCCGCCTCCCAACTGAACATGTTTTCGTAGAGAAGAAGAAACGCGAGACGCACCGCGAATCCCAGGGTCACAAGACCGGCGACCGCGAAAATTTCGTTTCGGCGCGCGTGCAAGGAAAAACCCCGACGTGGATCGCGCCTATTGTAATGAGAAACGCGCAAAGCGCACGCGCGGCGCTTCAGTCGTCGATGATCTCGACCGCGATTTTTTCCGACGCCCCCTCGCGCACGACAAATGCGCCGCCATCTCGCGGCACGCCGTCGCGAACCGACACGACGAAATAGGCGTAGGACGGAGGCAGCCACGGCTCGCCGAGCAGATATTCCTCGGAATTTTCCAGATCGGTTTTCGAAAAATACACGTCATGGTCGGGGTGCGTGTGGTAGAAGCCGATCACGTCGAGTTCCGCCTCGCGCGCGGCTTCCTCGGCCCGGTGGCGGTCTCCGGGGTCCATGTCGTACCGGTCGAATGCCGCCTCGGGCGCCAGATTCGCGGCGCGAAACGCCAGTTCGGCGATCCAGATATCGCCGTCACGCATGCCCACCAGAACGCCGCAACACTCGCGCGGATACGCCTGCCGCCCGTGCTCGTGCACGGCGTCAAGGACGGTCTTTGTCAGCCGGAGCTTCATGTTTCACCCCTGTCTCCATACCCATCCCCGTTCGCGAGATCGACGGAGCGGTGATTGGTTTCCGATTTTCTACGGTACACAGAGAGCACGGAGAAGACACGGGGGACACGGGGGAATCAGGTCACATCGAATTCCGTCGGTTCCACGAAATGGGCGAACGACCGGCCGACAAATCGTTTGATTCCGTCCTTCACGCGCGGCGCGAAAAAATTGATGAGTAGGCCGACCGGTAGATTGCTGAGTTTCAGATAGGTCAAAAGTTGCGCTTCGTGAACGCGGGCCGGTTTTTCCACGGATTTCACTTCGACAATGACCTGATTTTCCACGACGAGGTCCATACGAAAACCTGCTTCAACCACCATGCCTTCATATTCAAGAGGAAGAATAACCTGCCTTGCGACGCCAATTCCCCGCAAGCGCAATTCGTGTGCCAGACACGATTCGTATGCGCTCTCAAGCAAACCCGGCCCAAGCGCCTTATGCACCTTGATCGCCGATTGAACGATCGTGCCGGTAATTTCATTGATGGACATTATTCCCCCCGTGGCCTCCGTGGCTCCCCCGTGCTCCCCGTGTACCGCAGGGAAACAACCGCATCCTGACGCATGCGGTCTCTCGCGTGAAATACGGCGCCTTCAATTTGCGTCGCCCGGCCGCGGTGCCTTGGCGTCGCCCGGCGCGTCGCAGGCGAATCGCTCGCCGTCAGCCGTGACACCCCATTTCCACAGCGGCACGCGCGACTTCAACTCGGTGATGAACCACGCCAGCGCCTCGATCGCCTCGGCGCGGTGCGGCGCGTCGATCGCCACCTCGATGCTCGCCTCGCCGGCGGGGACGCGGCCGACGCGGTGCGTGCACCAGAGGCGCGAAAGCGAAAATCGCTCGGCGGTCTGTTCCGCCAGCGCGTGCAACTCGCGCGTGGCCATGCCCTCGTATTGCTCGTAATCGAGCGCGACGATGGCGCGGCCGTTCTCCCGGCCGCGCACGCGCCCGCGAAAGACAAGCGCCGCGCCGTCGTCGCTGATGCGCACGATG
>JAIOHV010000032.1 GCA_019912885.1 bacterium | reverse complement strand
CATGTATGCGTGCGGCATCGTGTTCACGCTCGGCGACGACTACTTCGTGTTCGCCGAGGACGCCGCTCAGGTTTGCGACCTCATGGACAACGACTGGACCTGCTACCAGACCTGCATCGACAACGACTGCCCCGGTGACGTGCAGGGCGCGAGAGGTTGCATGGACGCCTGCGACGCGAGTTGAGATAAAGCGCGATTGACCGCCCCACCCGCGCGTGATTTCATCGGCGCGTCATGAATGCGCGCATCTTGTTCATCGTCCTTTTGGCCGCCCTCGCCGGGTGCATCGCCGGGGGTACGGACGACGACGGGCGCCCGGTCTTTCGCCTTCCCGACGATAGCGACGACGAGGACGCGTGCCGCGACGCGATCGACGCGCTGAACGAGTGCGTCGTGTTTCTGGACGATAACGGCGACGAGATGAGCGCGGATTCCATCGCGCGCGGCTGCGGCCGCGACCCCGTGGACTGTTACGCGGACTGCTACGATCCGGGCGGGACGTGCCGGCAATGGCACGATTGCCTTACGGACGAATGCGGGCTCGACGCATCTTGAGGAATTGGGAATTGCGAATTGGGAATTGGGAATGGAATCGCAACGTCGCAATTCAACAACTCGCGCGACTTGTCACCCTGAGCGACTTGTCACCCTGAGCGACGCGTCACGCTGAGCGACTTGTCACCCTGAGCGACGTGTCACGCTGAGCGACGTGTCAGGCTGAGCGACGTGTCACGCTGAGCGATTTGTCACCCTGAGCGAAGCGAAGGGTCTCGCACCGCGCCATCAAGAATGTAGATCCTTCGCTTCGCTCAGGATGACAAGGCTCGGTTTCCGGTCTTCCTGCCGCGGGATGACAAGGCTCGGCTTCCGGTCTTCCTACCTCAGCTTCCGCGCCACGCGCAGGAATCCGTAGAACGCGGACACGCCCATGTAGACCGTGGCGACGGCCATGAAGAGCGTCACGACGTTCGGCGGCAGGCCTCCCATCCACCAGGCAAACAAGAGGATGTACACGGGGTATTTCGTCTTGACGACGTAGGCGTAGGGGATCGACAGGAGGTTCTGCCCGACGGCGAAGATCGTGACGTAGAGGTAGGTGATGACGTAGGTGGCGCCGACCGGCCAGGGGATCGGGCCGAAATACGTCGCGGTGACGATGACGATGACCATGCCGGTCACGTCGTTGGTCATGTCCATGAGCGCGCCGTGCGCCGCGCCCTTGCGCCCGAGGTATTGCGCGAGCGGGCCGTCGATGCCGTCGAGGACGAGATGGATGGCGAGCACGATGAACGCGGCGCCGTAGGCGCGCGCGCCGTAACAAAGCGGAAACCCGACGAGCAGCACGAAAAAGCTCGCGCCGGTCACATGATCCGGGCCGATGCCGCGCGCGGCGAGGTGGCCGAGGATGGGATTGAACAGCCCGTAGCGAAATCGCCGGAACGCCTGGAAATAGGGCCGCTCCGCCGCGCCAAAATAGCTCCAGCGGTCGGCGGCCGTCGTCGCCGCGCCGGGCTCGGCCGCGTCGTCGTCGCGTTCGGGATCGTCGGCGGGATCGATGTCGGTCACCATGCCAACTTCGCGCGGGGGCCGGAGCGTGTCAACGCGGGGACCAGCGAGGAAAGAGGCTGGAAGGCTGGAAGGCCGGAAGGCTGGACGGTCATCGCAAATCGCGGTTTCAACACAAAACCACCAAGGACACAAAGAAACACAAATCCTTTGTGAACTTCGTGTCCTTTGTGTTGAATTGCGATGAAATTCCGCACTCCGCACTCCGCACTCCGCACTCCGCACTCCGCACTCCGCACTTGCCGCGGTCTTTCAGCCTTTCATCCTTCGTTGCTAAGATGCCCTCCACCTTATGCCGCGTCGCAAACCCTATCCGCCCGACGAGCCGCGGACGTTCGATCTGGAGATCGAGGAGTCCGGCGGCGGCGCGCGGCTGACGCTCTCGGGCCGACTGGCGCTGACGAACGCCGAGCGCCTGCGCCGGGAGCTTGAGGACACGGCCGAGTCCACCACCGGCGACGTCTCCATCGACGTTTCCGCGGTCGATTACCTGGACGCCGCGGGCGCGGCCGTTCTGATCGATCTCGAGCGCGACCTGGCGGCGCTTGATCGTCGCGTGACGTTTCTTGGCGTCACGGCGCGCGCGGGCGTGTTGAAACTCATCGACCGCAAACGCCTGATCTCGGAGCACCCCGGGCACATCAAGCCGGAGGGCGTCATCGCGCAGATCGGCGGCGCGGCGATCGCGTTCGTCCGCGACGTTCATCACTCGATCGGCTTTGTCGGCGAATCGACGATCGGCATGATGCGGACGGCGCGGAAACCGTCGGCGCTTCGTATTGGCGACGTGCTTCACTACATGGAACGCACGGGCGCGGACGCGCTGCCGATCGTGGGGCTGATCTCGATCCTGATGGGGCTCATCCTGGGATTCCAGGCTCTGATGCAACTCAAGCAATTCGGCGCGAACATCTACGCGGCAGATCTCGTGGGGCTGTCGATCCTTCGCGAGCTCGGCCCACTCATGACGTGCATCCTCGTCGCGGGGCGGTCGGGTTCGGCGTTCGCGGCGGAGATCGGCACAATGATGGTGAGCGAGGAGGTCGACGCGCTCACCTCGATGGGATTCGACCCGATCCGCTTTCTGGTCGTGCCGAAGATCATCGCGCTGGCGCTGATGGTGCCGGTGCTCATCATTTATTCCGACTTCCTCGGCTTGCTTGGCGGGCTCATCGTCGGTACGACGGTCGGCGGCCTGACCATCAGTGCGTACGTGCAGGAGAGCGTGAAGACGATCGACCTGTGGGATATCGGCCAGGGGCTCGTGAAGGGGCAGGCGTACGCGCTCATCATCGCGGTCGTCGGCTGCATGCGCGGATTTCAGGTGCGCGGCGGCGCGGCGAGCGTGGGTCAATACACGACCAGCGCCGTCGTCACGTCGATTTTTCTTCTGATCGTCACGGACGCGATCTTCACGCTCATTTTCCAATACTGGGAGCTGTGACCGTCCATGAATTTTTGCATGACCATGACCTGGAGCACGAACCATGGGATCCCGACGCACGTCCATTCTCGTCCTCGCCATCGTTCTCGTGGTATGCCTGATCGTCCTTGTCGGCCGCATCCGCGACTTCTACGATCAACCTGACGTTTTCGTCGTGGGGGGGATCTATTCCATACCGGGCGCACAAGGGGGCGAGGCGCACATGAAAATCCTCGAGGCCGACGAGGATAACGTGCATCTGCGTTTGTATACCGGCCCCGCGCCCGACGACGACGCAGCGGAC
>JAIOHV010000031.1 GCA_019912885.1 bacterium | reverse complement strand
GCCAGCAGGCGGGAGTCGGCGCGCCCGGCCAACGCGACGCGGCCCGGTCCGCCGATCAGCTCGAGCAGGCGAAAGGCGCCCTCGGCCGAATCGCACCCAGGCCAGGCGGCGGGCGGTTTGGCGTCATCCGCCGGTCGTTCGAGCAAGCCGCAGGAAGCGCACTTTTCGAATGCGATTCCGGCGATCGCAACGCGCTCGCGCGCGGCGGCGGATTCGCAGCAAGCGCAGGGAGCGGCGGTCATCGGCGGGCGCCAGGCCGAACAGACGTTCGGCGCTCCCAGGCGGATGCTCGGCCTCGTCCATCGGCGTTGCCCGCCGATGGCGTCGAACGGTTCATCATGTCCGTCTCGTCCATGATATCCATCGGGTCCATCTCGCCATTGGGCGCGGGCACGAACGGAAACGGGGGTGAGCAAAACGGCGCCGGTGCGTTCACCGGCGCCGCCTGGACGAGGAGCCCTGTCGACGGCGTGGTCAGTCGCGCGGCGGAATCCCGAACATGTACCGGATGACGTCGGTCATGGCGATGATGCCGACCGGGAGTTCGTGCCCGTCGCGGTGTTCGACGACAACCAACCGGTGGATCTTGCGCGCGGACATCATGGTGATGGCGCGCTGCAACGGGGTATCCCTGGTGACCGTGACGACGTCGGTCGTCATGATGCGGCTCGCGGGCATCCGCGCGACATCCTCGGGCGCGCCCTGCTGGCGGGCGAGCACGAGATCGGTCTGGCCGATGACGCCCGCGAGCGTTTTGTCCGCGTTGAGCACCACCGCGGCGTGGACGTTGGCGTCGGCCATGAGGTGCGCGACGGAGTCGAGCGAGTCGTGGACGCTGACCGACGGCAGCCTCGGATGGAACACGTCACCGACGGTGGTGGTGTCGGACTTGGGAAGCCCGACGGAATCGGATCCGTTCAATTCGACGATGGGTTCGGGGACGGTACGCATGATGTCATTCCTCCCGGCGGGCGGCTCCCCGGTCGCGCCGGCTCCCGACTTCGACGCGCCGACGAGAATCGCCATGTTTCCGTGCGGATGTTTGTTCTCGTACATGAGTTGGTGGCAATCGGGCAATTCGTCCCAGGTGAAGGTCCGCGACAGGCACGGATCGACCAGCCCCTGTTCGACGAGGCGGTTGACGGCAATCGCCTGATCGTCGTTGGCGAAATGGCTTCCCTGCAGGCGCTTCTGGCGCATCCACAAATAACGCAGATCGACGGTGGCGTTATAGCCGGTCGTGCCCGCGCAAATGACGACCATGCCGCCGGTTTCGCACACGAAGATCGAGGTAGGGATCGTCGCCTCGCCGGGGTGTTCGAAGACGAGGTTCGGGTTGCGCTTTTCGCCGAGCGCGTCCCAGATCGCCTTGCCGAACTTGCGCACGCCGATAAGCCATTCCTTGTAACCCGCGGAATCCTTCCAGTGCGGCAACATGCCCCAGTGGTCGAAATCCTTGCGGTTGATGACGCCCGCGGCGCCAAGCTCCTTGCAGTAATCGAACTTGTCCGCGCTCGAGACGACCGCGACGGGAATGGCGCCCGCCGCGCGGATGATCTGGATGGCCATGGATCCAAGGCCGCCCGCGCCGCCCCAGACGAGAACGACATCGTTTTCCTTGACGGCGTTTTCGTCCCAATAGTGAAGCATGCGGTAGGCCGTTGCCGCGACAAGCATGTACGCCGCGGACTGATCCCAACTGAGGTGCTTGGGCTTGGGAACGCACTGATGCGCCTGCACCTTGGTGAACTGCGCGAAGCTGCCCCAGTTCGTTTCGTAACCCCAGATGCGGAAGCTGTCCGAATACATCGGGTCGTTGCCGTCTTTCACCCACGCATCATCGCGCGACCACGTGCCGCAGTGGACGACGACCTCGTCGCCGACCTTCAGGTTCTTGACGTCCTTGCCCACCTTGTAAACGATGCCGGACGCGTCGGAGCCGCCGATGTGAAACGGCTCGGGCTCGCCCGCCTTGTTGCGCGCGGCGATGACGTTGACCGGCACGCCCAGCGCGGCCCAGACGTTGTTGTAGTTGACGCCCGCGGCCATGACGTACACGAGCGCCTCGTCATCGGCGATCTCGGGCACGTCGATCACTTCCTTGCGGAAGCTCTCGGTCGGCTCGCCGAAACGCTCCGGGCGAATCACCCACGCATGCATCTGCCGGGGCACCGTTCCGATGGGCGGCATCTCCCCGATGTCGTAAAGCTCGTTCGCCATCCGTTCACCCTTTGGACAAAAAAATTTTGGAAGCGTCGCGGGCCGTTCATGACCCAGTGCGTCAATTTAGCCGCCGGTTTTTCGAATTGCAACGCGACGATTCGTCTTCGCGCGCGCTTCGGCGAGGTCGCGGCACGGTCGGCTCGCGGTCAGGTGTTGGGGACGCTGTCGAGCTTGTCGCGGACGGATTCCGTTGGATTCGTGCTGATGTAGTGGTCCGGCGGGATGATGACCTTGTAGACCGGCTCTCCCCACTTGACCTTGTCGCCCATGTCCACGCCGGTCTGGAAGTCATGGCCGCGGTCGAATAGCGTCACGAGCTCGCCGCGCGTCAACTTCGTGGGGATGCCGAACCGGCCGCCTTCGTGGCGCCGGACGACGACCGATTCCAGGCGCTGGCGCGCCCGATCCATGCGCTTGCCGACGATGGCGTAATCCGCGGACATAGACCGCTCCTTGCGTGATCGGATTGTCGAATCGGGCGATCTTAGCCGCGCCGCGCGGGGCGTGCAACGCGGTCGCGGGCGTGGCGTTGTCAGGGCCGCAAACGGAGCGAAGCGGAGTGCGCGGTCGGCAACGCGTTGGCGAAGGGCAATGCGGTCGCGGGCATCGCGCTGTCGGGGCCGCAAACGGAGCGAAGCGGAGTGCGCGGTCGGCAACGCGTTGGCGAAGGGCAATGCGGTCGCGGGCATCGCGCTGTCGGGGCCGCAAACGGAGCGAAGCGGAGTGCGCGGTCGGCAACGCGCTCGCGACGGACATGATTTCCGGAAAGGGAACGGGAACGGGAAGGGGCTTGACCCTAATACTCGTCGTACTCCTCCTGATACGCATGCGCCGGATTTTCAAAGCGCGCGAACTCCGGTGCGAAACGCAGGCTTACCGTGCCGGTCGGGCCGTTGCGGTGTTTGCCGACGATGAGCTCGGCGTCGTTGGGCCCGGCGCGCATGTCCTCCTCCGGCATGTCGTCGCGCGCGCGGCGCTCGTCGGACATGCCCTCGGCGCGCTGCTTGTAAACCCACGCGCGGTAGAGAAACAGGATGAGGTCGGCGTCCTGCTCGAGCGCGCCGGATTCGCGCAGATCCGAGAGCATCGGCCGCTTGTTTCCGCGCGACTCCAACATGCGGTTGAGCTGCGCGAGCGCGACGACCGGCACGTCGAGCTCCTTGGCGATCTGCTTGAGCTCGCGGCTGATGCGGGCGATCTCCTGTTCGCGCACCTTGAGCGATTCGCCCGGACGCACGAGCTGCACGTAGTCCAGGATGATGAGATCAAGCCGCCCCCGCTGCGCCTTGAGGCGGCGGGCGCGGGTGCGGATGTCGAGCACGGAAAGCGCGGCGGAGTCGTCGACGAAAAGCGGCAGATCGTATAGCTCGGCCGCCGCGCGCGCGAGCTGCGAGAAGTTTTCCTCGACGAGCTTGGGGGCGCGAAAGCTCGCCAGCGGAAGTCCCGCGTCGGTGCAGACAAGGCGCATGCCGATCGACTGGCGCGGCATCTCCATCGAAAAGAAAATCGTATGCGCGTCGCCGCCCGCGTTCGACGCGGCGTGCCGGGCGATGTTGAGCGCCAGCGCGGTTTTCCCCATCGACGGCCGCGCGGCCAGGATGATGAGATCGCCGCGCTGAAAGCCGTTGGTCATCTCGTCGAGCCCGTAGAATCCCGACGGAATGCCGGACATCGTCTTGCCGCTCTTGGCGAGCGCCTTCATTTCCGCGAGCACGTCCTTCATGACCTCGCGGATCTCGAGCACGCTGCCTTTGTCCTGCTCGAAGGAAACCCCGAGGATGCGCGAAAGCGCGTCGTCGATGATCTTCGGCGCCGGCTCGGCGGCCGCGTGCGCCTTGGCGAGCGTCGTTCGCGACTCGTTGATGAGCCGGCGCAGCAACGCCTTGTCCACGACGATGCGGGCGTAGTGCGCGATGTTCGCGCTCGTCGGCGTCACGTCGGCCAGCCGCGCGATGAACGGCGTGCCTCCGATCGACTCGAGAAGACCTTGCCGCGTCAGCGATTCGTGCAACATGACGGGATCGATCGCCGTGCGCTCGTCGTGCAGGGCGCACATCGTGGCGTACACGTGACGATGCGCGTCGCGGTAGAAGTGCTCGGGGAGAAGCCGATCGCGGATCTGGTCGATCGTGTCCGGGCGCAGCATGATCGCGCCCAGGACCGAAAGTTCGGCCTCGTCGGAAAACGGCGGGCCGATTTCAGAAAGCGTGTCGTCCGTCATCGTTGGATGGCCGCGCGGCGGGCCGGGAACCTGCCGCGTCGCGGAATCAGGCTCCGCCGCGCAAACGGCGTTCGAGCGCCACAACCGCCTGCTCGATGCGCGGATCGCGCGAGCGCAGATCGCCGATCTTCCGGTGCGCGTGCATGATCGTCGTGTGGTCGCGGCCGCCGAAGGCGTAACCGATCTCCGGGTAACTCAGCTCGGTCATTTCGCGGGTGAGATAGCTTGCGATCTGGCGGGGCAGGGCGATGGCGCGCTGGCGGCGGGCGCCGAGAAGATCGGCCATGCGAACGCCGTACTGATCGCACACCGCCTTCTGGATCTGCTCGACCGTGAGTTGCGCCGCCGGCTGATCGATGAATTTTTTCAGCACCTCGCGGGCCAGGTCGGTCGTGATCTCGACGTCGTGCAGCGAAGCGTAGGCCGACAGGCGCACGAACGCGCCCTCGAGCTCGCGGACCGAGCGCGAGAAATTTTCCGCGAGGAAATAGGCCGTTTCCTGCGGCAGGACGACCTGCTGCTCCTTTTCGCGGCTGCGCAAGATGGCGACGCGCGTTTCCAGGTCGGGCATCTGGATGTCGGCGATGAGCCCCCAGCCGAAGCGCGAACGGAGGCGGTCTTCCAGCTTGTCGATCTCGTGCGGAGGCCGGTCGCACGTGACCACGATCTGCGCCCCGTTGCCGTGCAGCTCGTTGAAGGTGTGGAAGAACTCCTCTTGCGTGCGCTCCTTGCCCGCTAGGAACTGCACATCGTCCACGAGCAGGACGTCCACCTGGCGGAATTTCTTGCGGAACGATGCGATCGTGCGCGCGCGCAACGACTGGATCAGTTCATTCGTGAAGCGCTCGCACGTCATCGCCACGACGCGCGGCGTCGCGCCGCGCTGCTCGATCATGTGATGGCCGACCGCGTGGAGCAGGTGCGTCTTGCCAAGCCCCGTGTCGCCGTAAAAGAAAAGCGGGTTGTATTTGCGCCCCGGGTCGTTCGCCACGGCCATCGCCGCGTTGAACGCGAACTGGTTGCCCGAGCCGACGACAAAGCGTTTGAAGTCGTAGCGCTCGTTCAGGCCGACCGCCTGGGCGGCGGCGCGCGCGCGCTCGGCCTTTCTTTTGGCGGGCGCAACGGCCTGGAGACGCGGGATCGCGGGCAACTCCATCGCCAGGCGCCCCTGGAACGGTCCGGCTTGCGCGACGCCGACCGTCAGCCGCGGCGTGCGCGCGGTCGTTTCGTACAGGAGGTCGCGCGCGAAGGTGGCGTAGTGCTCGTTGAACCACTCCTGCACGAACTTGTTGGGAGCGCGCAGGCGGATTTCCTCGGGGTTCTCGTTATCCACAACGATCGGCTCGATCCAGGTCTGGAAGTCGTTGGGATCGATGCGCTCGGAGAGAAGCTGTTTGACCCTTGTCCAGTCGGATTTCATTGACGGCTCCTGCATATTATCACAACGTAAAATAACTCAGTTTACGCCGTTCACGCGAACGAGGATCGGCCATTTGCCCCCAGCTTGTCCACAGCCGCAGGCTTTGCGAAAAGTGCTGATTTTTCGAGTAGTTAAGACGCTTTGCCGATGCCCAAAGGGCAAAAATATCCACACGCCGCGGCTATAAGAAGCCGCCAGGAAAAACATCGCTTAAGAAACATCACGTCGGGAACGAGGTCGCAGTATACACAGCGATTTTCGCATTGCAAGCGCCTTTTTGACCCCCGCGGGAAAATCGCGCGGCTACGCCGGCGGAGCGGGCGCGGCGCGTCACGCCCAAGCCTTCGTCACGACACGGTTTTTTCACTTTTGATCGCTCGATTTCGTGTGGCCAAATAACGAGAAAAAATATTTTTCCGCGCGCGGAAATACGGATAA
This sequence comes from bacterium, assembly GCA_019912885.1. Classification (NCBI taxonomy): domain Bacteria; species bacterium. The sequence continues at coordinate 9,114 of JAIOHV010000031.1, read as the reverse complement.
AGCGATCCGGAATGGATTTTTTTCGCGCGCAGGATTTTATTGCGATTCGAACGAAAAATTCGGGAGTTGTGCGCCGCGAGGCGAGGGACATTATCGGGCGTTCGTCGGATCGGTTTGCGAACCCGCCTTGACAGCCCTTCGCGTCAGGTCGCACGATGTCTCGCGGGGGAATTGCCATGTCGATGTTTCACGAACTGGCCGAGCAAGCCGTCGCGGTCGTCGATGAGTTCGAGCGGCGCGACGGTCGCGCGCCGACGGCAACCGAACTGTCGCGCGAGCTTTCGATATCCGTCGAACGCACGCACTTCCTTTTGCACCGCCTGGTCGACCACGGCGTGCTCGTTATGATCCCGTCAGCGTTCGACGACCGCTTCGCTCTCGAGGATCCGACGCTCGTCACCAGCATTCCCGATCCGGACGACGAGCCGAGTTTCGCCGAGGCGGAAACCTCGCGCCGCACGCGGCTCGACGAGCAGCACGGCGATATCGGCAGGCGCTTTGGCCGGGACTATGTCGACGAGAGCCGCGCGAAGCTCTTTGATGATGTGCGTTCGCGCCTTTCCGGGCGCGCCGCGTCGCGCGCCAATCCGCTGGACGGCCCAACTTCCAACCCGCTCGACACCCCGCCCGCGGGCGTCGATCGCGCCGATCTTTTCGCCAAGCTCACGGCCGAACTCTCGAGCAAGCGCGAATCGAAGCCCAACCCGCTTGACGACCTGGGGCGGACGAAAAGGCGGGATTGATCGAAAAAAACGGCCCGTGTGACGCGCCGTAGCCTTCGCAATGGCGTGCGCCCGCTCCTGTGTATCAATGGACATGATGGACGCCATGGACATCATGGACCGGTCAATCGCGCGGGGGTTCCTGTGTCAAGGTGCGCAACGGATCCGTGCGATCGCGATGACCTCCCAGCCTTTCAGCCTTCCAGCCTTCCAGTCTCCTCGATTACCGATTAACCTCCCCCTCGCACGAAGGGAGACGTCATGCTGACCGACAAATCCATCGTCCTGATCGGCGCGGGGAACATGGGCGAGATTCTGATCCGCGGGCTCATCGCGGGCGAATTCGTCACACCCGACCGCGTCACCGCCGTGGAGATTCACGCCGAGCGGCGGCAGCTCATCGCCGAGCGATACCGTTGCCGGGTTTCGGACGATCCGACGCTCGCGCAAGACGCCGACATCGTCGTACTCGCCGTGAAACCGCAGGGTCTCGCCGAGGCGATCGAAACGCTTCGGGACATCATCAAGCCGACGCAGCTTGTCGTGTCGATCCTTGCCGGCATCCACACCGAACGCATCGAGGCGGGCTTCGCGGCCAAGATTCCCGTCGTGCGCGTCATGCCAAACGCGCCCGCGAGCGTGCTCGAGGGCGCGAGCGCGATTTTCGCGGGCAAACACGCGGGCGAACGCGAATTGGCGCTGACGCGCAGCATCTTCGAGGCGGTGGGCAAGGTGGTGACGGTGAGCCACGAGGCGCTGATGGACGTCGTCACCGGGCTTTCCGGTTCGGGGCCGGCGTTCGTGTTCATGATGATCGAGGCGCTCTCGGACGCGGGCGTGCAACTTGGCCTGCCGCGAAAGGTGGCCAACATGCTCGCCGGGCAAACCGTGCAGGGCGCGGCGAAGATGTTTCTGGATACGGGTAAACACGCGGGTGAATTGAAGGATCTCGTCGCCACGCCGGGCGGCACGACGTTCGCCGGCCTGCGTGCGCTCGAAAAAGGCATCTTCCGCTCCACGGTGATGGATGCGGTGGAGGCCGCGACGCGCCGCAGCATCGAACTCGGCAAGATCTGATCGACATTTCGCGCGCGATTTTGAACGCGCGCTTTGAATCCTGATTTTGAACCGTTGACGGGTGAACGGGACATCACATGCTCGATAGAAAATTCGTCCGCGAAAACATGGATGCCGTGCGCGCGATGCTCGCCGCGCGCAAGACGGACCTCGATACCGCCTCGCTCGAAGCTCTTGACGCCGAACGCCGCGCGCTTCTCGCCGAGATCGAGGGGTTGCGCCATAAGCAAAAGGCCGCAAGCGAAGAGATCGCGCGCATCAAGCGCGAAAAGGGCGACGCGTCGGCGATCATCGCCGAGATGGGCGGTATCTCCACGCGCGTGAAGGAAGCCGAGCCTCGCCTGCGTGAGATCGAAGAACAATACGACGCGCTGCTTTTCACTCTTCCGAATCTGCCGGACGACGAGACCCCGCGCGGCATGAGCGAGGCCGACAATGTGCGGCGTCGCGATTGGGGCGAGCCGCGAAGATTTGAATTCGAGGTTCGCGATCACGTCGCCATCGGCGAGGCGCTCGGAATCCTCGATATGGAGCGCGCCGCGAAGATGTCCGGCGCGCGTTTCGTGTTGCAGATGGGCACAGGCGCGCGGCTCTCCCGCGCGCTGACCGCGTTCATGCTCGACATGCACACGCGCGAACATGGATACGTGGAAGTGCTGCCGCCTTTCATGGTGAACACGGAGGCGATGACCGGCACGGGTCAGCTTCCAAAGTTTTCGGAGGACCTGTTCCGCATCGAGGGGCGCGACCTGTGGCTCATCCCCACGGCGGAGGTGCCGGTGACAAATATCCACCGCGACGAGACGATCTCCGCCGACGAGCTGCCGAAAAAGTACGTCGCGTATACGCCGTGCTTTCGCGCCGAAGCCGGGAGCCACGGCAAGGACACGCGCGGCATGATCCGCGTGCATCAGTTCGACAAGGTGGAGCTTGTGCAGATCACGCGACCGGAGGATTCAAAGACCGCGCACGAAGAGCTGACGGCGCACGCCGAAAAGGTGTTGCAGAGGCTGGAGTTGCCGTATCGCGTGATGGAGCTATGCACGGCGGACCTCGGATTTGCCGCGCGGCGCTGTTATGACCTGGAAGTGTGGCTGCCGAGTCAGAACACGTACCGCGAGATCAGCTCGTGCTCGAACTTCGGTGATTTTCAGGCGCGGCGCGCGGGGATTCGCTTCCGCGACAAGACGGAGAAAAGCTCGCAGCTTGCACACACGCTGAACGGCTCGGGTCTTGCCGTCGGGCGCACGTTCGTCGCGATTCTGGAGAACTACCAGAACGCCGACGGGACCGTGACGATCCCACCGGCGCTGCGTCCGTTTATGGATGGCATGGAGAGGATTGAGGAATGAGGATCGAGGATGGAGGATCGAGGATCGAGGATCGAGGACTGCGTTTTCGCGTTTCGCCAAGACGTGGCAGGTTGTCGCAAGAACGATTTGTTGTCCTGAGCGACGGTTTGTCATCCTGAGCGAAGCGAAGGATCTGGCCGACGGTTGCTGACGGCAACGCGTCAATAGTAAACGCGCCGCCCGACCGGACGGCGCGTTCCTCTCAATCCTCAATCCTCGATCCTACAGAGAGATGACCAGATCCGGCGGGTTGCCGCCAAGTGCGCCGTAGAGATCGGGGAAGCAGCCGATCGTCGCGCCCTCGACCAGGTCGTCGGCGATCTGCCGCTCGAACGCGCACTGGTCGCAGCCCATCAGCAGCATGCCCTTGTCCCTGGCGACCTTCGCCAGGCGCTCGCCGATCGGGTCGCCCTTGCGCAGCACGTAGGTGTTGTCCTCGAAAAAGAACATGCCCACGACATCCACGCCGTGGCGGCCTTCCTCGAGCTGCGGCAGGATCATCTTGCCGAGCTTGTACGAGACGGTGTGACCCTGCGTGGTGAAGACGTACGCAACCTTCATACGGAAACTCCTTCGGAATGTGATGGGGATGAAACATCGCCCGCGTGCTCGCGGGCCTTTATGAGCGCGCTGCGCAACGCCGCGACGGCGAGGATGGCGCGATCGAATTTGGCGGATGGAATGTCGGCGAAATCGGCAATGAGGTCCGCGGGCGAAATGGCCGACGCGGACGCCATCGTGCCGCCGCGCGCTCGCTCGGCCAGCCGCTCGCACACGGCCAGAAGCACGACGCACGTCGACGCCGTGTAATCGACCTCGTCGATCACAAAATGGGGACAGTCACCTATTTTTTCGTCGGATGAACCGGCGTGCGCATCATCGCTCGCGTCTTCGCGTGACGCGGCCGATGACGCCTCGGCGCGCTCGGCGACGATCGCGGCTCCGGCGGAGTTCCGCGCGTTATCGTCGTCCGGACCCGCGCGCGCATCCTCCCCGAGTTCGCGCACGCGCAGGGAAAAGCGCGCGGACAGGCCGTCGCGCCCGGGCACGGACTCGCCCGCGACGGGCAAGCCCGCGACACGCGGCCGGCTTAAGCCCTTCAGGTAATAATGGTGGACGCTGCGTTTGGCGCTTTTCGGAAGAACGCAGCCTTTGTCCTGAAGCATATCTCCCCCGCGTCCATGATCGGCGCTGCATCGCTCGTGTCAATGCGGCGCATATCACAACGCGAATCGGGAATGGCGAATGCGGAACGTCGAAGGGAATCGCAATCCGGCGGTACACCGAGCGCACGGAGAAGACACGGAGGGCACAGAGCCTTTTTGTGGTTCGGTGTGCGTCGTCCCTCGGTGTTCCCTGAGTTTCCTCGGTGCTCTCGGTGTATCGCCGAATGCGATTACGCGCGCGTCGCCGCGCTTGCGAAGAAATGCTCCAGCCGCGCCGCCGCGTCGAAGCCCGAACCCACCGCGTGGTTCACGGCGACGCCGCTGATGTAGTTCCCCGCGAACGCGAGCCCCGGATGCGCGCTCGCCAGGCGCTGCAATTCGGCGATGCGCTCCGGGTGATCGGGCGCAAGCTGCGGGATCGCCACCGGGTGACGCACGACGCGCGCGAAATCGATGTCCGCCCTGCCGAGCAGTTTTTCGTGATCCGCCTTGGCGAGCGCGATGAGATCGTCGTCGGTCAGATCGAGGATGCCCGTGTCGAGCGCGCCGCCGAGGTATTGCGTGTGCAGGAAACGGCCCTCGGGCGCGCGGCCGGGATACAGACACGACGCGAACACGACGCCGAGCGTGCGGATGCCATAGCGGCGCGGCACGAGCCCGCCGAAACCCTCAATCGTTTGCGGCGTCTTCTTGCCGCCCAGATGCACGACGGCGACCGGCGGCAGAGGGATCTCGGCGAGAAGGTTCGCGGCCTCGGCGTCGAGCGCGCGGATCATCGCGCTTGCCTGCGGCGGCGGCGCCGCGACGATCGCCGCGCGCGCGCGCACGGAAAATCCATCGCCCTCGAGCACGAAGAGGTCGTTTTCGCGGCGCACCACTTTCACCGCCGCGCCGGTGCGCACGGCGCCGTCGGGCAGCGTGTCGGCGATCGCCTCGAACGGCCGGCCAAGCCCCGCCGCGAATCCCCAAAGCCCCTTGCGGGTCGCGACGCCCGATTTCTTTTTCGCGCGCATGTATTTCATCGCGCCGCGAATGAGGCTGCCGCCTTCGCGCTCGAACTGGTGGAAAAGCGGAAACGCCGCGCGGATGCCAAGGCGCGTCGGATCGCCCGCGTAGATGCCGGAGATGAACGTGCCGGCAAGATACTCCGCGGCCTCCGCGCCGAGGCGCCGCGCGAAAAAATCCGCCACGGTTTCGTCGGGCTTCGAGCGGCCGGGGATAAACGGCTCGGCCGCGACGCGCAGCTTGCCGCGCAACGAGAGCAGCGGCGTCGTCATCGCGGAGACGGGCGAGGCCGGCAGCGCGTGGAACGCGCCATCGCGATAGATGTACCGCGCCTTCGCCTCGGGTGCGGCCTCGGCGAGCTCATTGGCGATGCCCACCTCCTCGGCAAGCGCGAACATGTGCTCCGCGCTTCCCATGAAGGTGTGCGGCCCGCGCTCGATCAGATAGCCGTCGACGCGCTCGCCGCGCGCGTTGCCGCCGGAATGCGCGGCCGCCTCCAGCACGACGATCTTCCGTGCGCGCAGGCGCCACGCGGCCGCCAGGCCCGCCGGCCCGCCGCCGGCTATCGCGACGTCAAAAACTTCGTCGGGCATGGAAACCTATGGTTGGATAATCCGGACCGATTGGGCATGGACATAATGGACGATATGGACACGGTGGACATGAACATTCTTGCCTCTGTGTCCTCCGTGCCCTCTGTGGTGAACGCGATCCGCGATGGCTTTCCAGCCTTTCCGTCTTCCAGCCTTTTTCACGGCGCGCCGTCGAGCGCGGCGCGCGTCAGGCGCGCGAGGCCCTCGATGAAGCGCGGGTGATCCTGCACGGTCGCCACGCGCACGACCTTCTCCACGCCCGCCGCCTTCGCGATATCCGCGACCTGGATATCGAGCTCGTACAGCGTCTCGATGTGCTCGGAGACGAACGTGATCGGGAACATGACGAGCGTGCGGATGCCCTCGCTCGCGAGCCGCGCGGCCTCGTGGTCGAGATACGGTTTCACCCAACTCACGGGTCCGAGCCGGCTTTGATACGCCACGTTCAGCGGCAGATCCTTCGGCAATCGCTCCGTGATCGCGCGCGCGGTGCGTTCCACTTCCGTGATGTACGGATCGCCGCGACGCACGTACAGCTCCGGCACGCCATGCGCCGTCAAAAGCACGTGGATCGGACGCGGCCACGCGGCCATGTCCGCGATCGCTTCTTCCCACCGGCGCATCATCGCGTCGATCATCTCCGGCAGCATCGGGTAGCTCGGCACCGCCAGCGTATCCAGGCCCGCGCGCTCGTTGAACTCGCGCAATTCGTCAAGCGACGTCGCGCTCGTCGTCTGCGAAAACTGCGGATACAGCGGTAGCGCCACCACCCGCCGGATTCCGCGCGCGGCCAGCTCCTTCACGACCTCCGGCGCGCGCGGCGCTCGAGCGCGAGGTCGGCCTGCGCGAGCGTCTGCGGCAAAAGCGGGCTGCCGCCGATCCGCGCGTAGTGCGGCGCCATCTTCGGCGCGCGGCGCTTCGCGATGAGTCGCGCGAGCGGCTTCTGATAAAGGAAGCCGAGCGGAAGCTGGATGATGTAGGGATCGGCGAAAAGCTCGTAGAGGAAAGGCTCGATCGACTCGGCGGTCGTCGCCGCGCCCATGTTCAAAAGCACGACGGCCGTGTCGGGATCGGCCTGCGGCGGAATGGCGTCTTGTTCTTCGGCGCTCATACGGTCTTCGAGTAGCGTTGCCTTGTGGGATCGAGGTAACGATCGAATACCATACATATATTGCGGATGGCCACGCGACCAAGCGGCGTGACGTGAATTTGCTCACCGGACAGCGTGACGAGCCCGTCGGATTCAAAATCCGCAAGGCGCGCCAGCTCGCCGGCGTACGCCTCGCCGAAGACGAGCCCGTGCCGCTTCTCGTACGCGGGCACGTCCAGATTGAGGTTCGCGAAAAGCTCGATGATCAGGTCGCGCCGCGCCACGTCGTCGTCCGAAAGGATGAGGCCCTTGGTCCACGCGAGCCGGCCCGCGTCGATCGACGCCTCCCAGCCCTTGCGCTCCTTGTCGTTCTGGATGTACGTCGCCGCCACGTCGCTGATCGCCGATTCGCCAAGCGCGATCAGGTCGAGCCCGCGATACGTCGTGTAGCCCATGAAGTTGCGGTTCAGCGTTCCCGCACTCTGCGCCACGGACAGCTCGTCGTCCGGCTCGGCGAAGTGGTCCATGCCGATCGGCCGATACCCCGCGCCCGTCAGCTTCTCGTACGCCGTGCCGAACACCGCGAGCCGCTCGGCTTCCTCCGGCACGCCGTAGCGCTCCAGCACCTGCTGGTGCTTCTTGAGCCACGGCACGTGCGCGTATCCGAACAGGGCGATGCGCGTCGGGCGCATCGCGATCACATCGTCGATCGTGTGCCCGAACGTCTCCTCGGTCTGACCCGGCAGGCCGTACATCAGGTCGAAGTTGATCGCGGAAAGGCCCCTGGCGCGAAACGCCTCCACGATGCGCGCGACGTGGTCGCGGTCCTGCCCCTTGCGCAGGCGGTCGATCACCTCCGGGTCCAGGTCCTGCACGCCAAGGCTCACGCGGTTCATGCCCGCGTCGAGCAGCACGTCGATGTAGTCGAGGTCGAACGTGCGCGAGTCGATCTCGATGCTGCGCTCGCCGTCGGCCGGGAAATCGAACACCTCGCGCAGCCCCGCGTGCAGGCGCGCCATGTCCGCGGGCAGAAGGAAGTTCGGCGTGCCGCCGCCCATCGCCATCTGGCGCACGCGCTTGCGCGAACCGATGGCGCTCGCGGCGAGCTTCGCCTCGGCGAGCAGGCGGTCGACGTACGGCGTCGCGATCGCGCGGTCGTGCGCGACGGACATGTGGCAGCCGCAGTAAAGGCAAAGCCGCTTGCAATACGGGATGTGCGTGTACAGCGAGATCTCGTCCGCGCACGTCTCCCAGCGCCGGTGCGCCTGCTCGCGATCGAACGACTCGGTGAAAATCGGCGCGGTGGGATAGCTCGTGTAGCGCGGTCCGCGCGTCGCGTACTTTTCCCAGATCGCGCGCGGCACCTCGCGCGGGCTGACGAGCGCCTCGCCGTTGGTTGCGATATTTGTGTTCATCGTGCGTGTCCTTAATTTTTTACCGCGAAGACGCCAAGAAATCGCAAAGAGCGCGAAGAAGGAATTTGTTATCGCGGCGCGAAACGCCGCGATAACAAATTCCCTTTGCGCCCTTCGCGTTTCCCTTTGCGCCTTTGCGGTAAAAATTCATTCTCCCAATTCCTGAACGGCCTTCACAAACGCCCCCACGCCCTCCACCGGCGTGCCGGGCAATACGCCGTGGCCGAGGTTGACGATGTGCCCGTGGCCTTCCGTCTCACGCACCAGTTCGCGCACGGCCGCGCGGATCTTTTCCGGCCCGGACCAGAGCACAAGCGTGTCCAGGTTTCCCTGAACGCGCGTGTCCTTGCCCGCGCGCCGGCGCACTTCCGTCAGCGAAATTCTCGCGTCCACGGATAACACATCCGCGCCCGACGCCGCCATGCTCTCGATCACATTCCCCGCGCCGTTGACGTAAAGAATTCGCGGGACGGCGATGTCAGGGCCGCAAACGGACGCTGCCCCGCTCCGAGCGGGGCGGCGGGAGTGCGCGGTCGAGTCCGCCCCGGCACTTTGCCCCCTCTCCCCTGCGTCGTCGGAGCCGCGCGCGCTGGTCGCGGTGTCAGGGCCGCAAACGGAGGCCGTCCCGCTTCGAGCGGGGCGGCCGGAGTGCGCGGTCGAGTCCGCCCCGGCACTTTGGCCACTTCCCCCCACC
>JAIOHV010000030.1 GCA_019912885.1 bacterium | reverse complement strand
GTCATGGGGGGCGACCGTGGACACTGCGGAGTCGAGTCTTTACAAAAATATTTAAACAAAGTATTTATTATACGCACTATTTCGCGATAGCGACGGAGGCGATGCGATTCAATGATTTGCGATTTACTTGTCGGCTTTTTTGCGAATTTAATGTTTGCGTTATTTTTGTATACATTATATTATATTTACTTTCAACGATCCAAAATAAATTTCGAAAAATTATTCGGGCCAACAAACGAAAAAAGTTACCTCGTCGCGGTGCCACAGATCGATGGCGACATCGCTGGAATTCCTGTCGCAGAATTTGCTGCTATTAATTTGTATCAATCTTTGGTTTATAGACCTAAGTCCAATTTGTGGCAATTTCTTACCCGTGCTGTGGGTGCCAATGGGGAAATTGCACCGGCATTTAGATTTCAATTGTCGAGCGATGTCAAAGGTGCGGCCAGCGATCAATTTATCTCTGTTGGCGGACCAAATTTGAACCCGTTGGCGAAAGAATTTTTTGAACACAATCCGTTTGCCGTGGAATTTAAAAACAACGAAAATGGGCATGCCGAACTCTTCGCGCACGGGAACAAACTTACAAATCGTGTGAATGAGAAAAACGATTTTGCGTTAATTGTAAAACTAAATGACGATGGACGAGTCAAAATATACGCGCTTGGCGGAGGTCAGAATGGAAGCTATTCCGCGAATAGATATCTTCTCGAAAACTGGAAAAGTTTAGCAAATGAATATAATGATAGACAATTCTGTATTGCATTTAAGGTCGAGCAAATTGAGAACGGTGATATATCGGTCAAGTTGGCAACAAGTTATCGGACACCAATGGCGTCGAATATTGTTCGAGTCTATAGAATAGAGCGCGAGTAACGGTATTGAGTACACCTGCGGTCCCAGGGTGTGGCCGATTCGGTTCAGCGGGCGCGACGTGGTTTTTGGTAGCGTTATCCACCGCACAGCCGAGCTGGAGTTCGGCGTTCCCAGGAGGCCATCGCAGCATAAGCAGGCAAGATGCCTGCGCTCCCGGGGCCGAACTGGGGTTCGGGGTTCCCAGGAGGCCATCGCAGCATAAGCGGGCGAGCCGCCCGCGGTCTCCCGCCTTCGTTAAAACTTCGGCGTGGCTAGCAGTTCAGCAGCCACAGCAGCTTGAGTCGTCGTCGTCCGCGCCGGCAGCGCCAACGTTCGTGGTGTCGTCGTCGGTCGTCGAATCGTCGTCGGCGGACGCGTCGTCGTCTATCGCGTCGTCGTCCATCGCGTCATCGTCCGCATCGTCATCCACGTTGCCATCGGAATCGTCGTCGTCCGTCGCATCATCATCCGCGTCGTCATCCGCCGCGTCATCGTCATCCGCGCTGTCGTCATCCGCCGCATCATCATCGTCCGCGTCATCATCCACGCTGTCGTCATCGTCGTCGCCCGTTTGCAGATAATCGCGGAAATTCTCGACGCGGTGGAAGGTCGTGAAGTTGGCGTCATGGTAGCCGTGCGGGAGCGCGTCGCCCATCGGGTGTGCGGTGCGGGAGGCGAACACGATGTCCTCGCCCTCGATGAGCCAGTCCGTGTAGTGCCAGCCGTGGAAGATCCAGTTCCAATGCGCGATCAGCTCGTCGTGTACCGTCCACTCGATGAGGTCCGGCGAACTTGATATCGCAAGGACGTTGCGCATCGCCCACGGATCGCGCTGCTTGTTGACGAGCGACCAGTAGCGCCCGCTCGTCTCGTCGTACCGGATCACGAACTTCACGCCGCCGCCGGGAAAGTCGATGAAGCCGCTTGCCGGGTCGAACGTCGCCGTCGTGCCGTCCGCGCTCACGTGCACCATCGCCGCGGTCTCGACGAGGAAAAACGACGGCGTCTCGCTGTTTAGCCGCAGCATGTTGACGATGCCGCCGTCCGGCGTGACGACCGCGTTGCCCTCGAGCCACCCCGCGCCGGGCAGCATCGTCTCGTCGTAGGACAGGCGATTGGTGGCGGTCCAGTTCGACGCGGCAAGCAGGTCCGAGCCGACCGGCGCGGAGATCATCATCGCGCGGAAATACTCCGGCCAGTCGCCCGGGTCCTTGAGGTCCTCGATCGCGCGCCACACGCGGCCGCCGTGCTCCACGACCGGCATCGGCCCGGTGTGGTAGCCGGCGTCCGGGAAGATGTAGCCGGTGTTCTCGTCGACGGGCGTCGTCCAGGTCTTGCCGCCGTCCTCGCTGCGGTAAATCGCCGCGCGCTGCCCGGCCGCGACGCCGAACAGGTACAGATCGCCCTCGTACCAGAACAGGTTTGCCCAGTGCAGGCCGGGCACGTCCGCGAGCCACGTCCAGTTCACGCCGCCGTCGGTCGATTCCCAGAGCTGCGTCAACGACCCCGCCGGCGGGCCCGGGCCGGAGACGTCGTGCGAGACGATGTAGCCGCCGCCCTCGCGCGGCGCGATCGACGGCGACATCAGATAAACCTCTGCGGGATCGGGGCTGTAGTTCACGGCGACGCCCGGCAAATCGACGCGCTCGGTCTGGAAGCTCCAAGCGTCCCCGACAACGCGCGTCGTGTCCTCGAGAATCGTATCGACGCGCCAGTGGTAGTCCGTCGCGAGCGCGAGGCTCGTCACGTCAAACGTCGGCGGATCGTCCGCGTCCACCGTACCGGAAAATTCCGCGACGCCGTCGGGGTTATTGATGACCGCCGGATCGTCGTCGAGAAACACGACGAAGTGGTCGATCGGCGAGGCGTGCCCCGTCCCGGCCGTCCAATGCAGACGCACGAGCGCCGGGTCGATCCACTGCCGATCGTCGATGGGCACGGGGCCCGTGGCGGCCTGCGCGAAGGCAAACGAGGGGAGGATGAGGAGAATCGCGGTAAGGCGAAACATGAAACGCAGTTAACCACAGAGAACACGGAGGGCACAGAGGTTTTTTGCCGCGAAGAGCGCATACGAAAAAACGGCGCCTTGCGGCGCCGTTTTCTGATTCGCGATGTTGTTGTTTAGAGCGTTCGGTGGAACCGAAGCGGGCGAGCCGCCCGCGGTCCCAGGGGAACTACCAGCGGTCGCGGCCGCCGGAGCGTCCGCCGCCGCCGCCGAATCCGCCGGAGCGTCCGCCGCCGTCGCGGGGCTTGTCCTGCGCCTCGTTGACCTTGATGGTCCGGCCGTCGAGCTCCTTGCCGTCGAGCGCGCTGATCGCGTTGGTCGCATCGCCGGCTTCGGCGAAGGTGACGAACCCGAAACCGCGCGAGCGGCCGGTGTCGCGATCGGTGATGACGCTGGCCTCGGTGACCTCGCCGTAACGGCCGAACGCCTCGCGAAGGCTATCGTCGTTCGTGTCCCAGCTCAAACTTCCTACAAACAGTTTCTTCGACATGACTTTCCATTCTCTCTTACGCCTGCCTTCGCGTTGAAGACGGCGCCTCGTGGCGGGAAAACAGCGCCCGCCGGCGCTTGAACGGCGTCGATCGCCGCCTGCATGGCGTTTACTTTCCGGGCCGTTCGACTTGTGCGGAAAAATTTCTGCGTAAGGCGGGCAGCGTCAAAAATTAAACGGGATCCTGTCGATCCTCTCAACTCCGAAACTTCTTTTCCGGGATTGATGTCGTTTTTATAGCACAACAGGAAAAATTAAGATAGCAAAAATATCGCACCTCTTTTCGGGGGCCGCGAAGGCGGCGCGGCGGGCGGATGGAGATCCTTCGCTTCGCTCAGGATGACAAGCCCGTGGCTCGGGATGACGGGTCTGTCGCTCAGGATGACGGGCCTGTGGGATCGCTCGCTCGGGCGGAAGGGTGGATCGAAAAAAAACGGCGCCGCAAGGCGCCGTCTTGTATCTCGATTTGGGTTATCAGGCGATCGTCTCGTCCGAAGGACGGGGCGGGCCGCCTGTTTACGCGCGCGATTTCAACATCGCCGAACGCGCGGGGGAGATTACCAGCGGTCGCGACCGCCGCCGCCGCCGCCTTCGCGGGGCTTGTCTTGCGCGACGTTGACCTTGATGGTCCGGCCGTCGAGCTCCTTGCCGTCGAGCGCGCTGATCGCCGCGTCGGCGCTGTCGGATTCGGCGAAGGTAACGAATCCGAATCCGCGCGAGCGGCCGGAATCGCGATCGGTGATCACCTTCGCCTCGGTGACTTCACCGTACTGGGAAAACGCGTCGAGGAGGCCCTCGTCCGTCGTGTTCCAGCTCAGACTCCCCACAAACAGTTTCTTCGACATACCTTTCTTTCTCTTGCACCGATCTCCCCGATGGAGACGGCGCCTCGTGGCGGGAAAACAGCGCCCGCCGGCGCTTGAACGGCAACGATCGCCGCTCCGTTCTCGTTTACTTTTCGAGCCTTGGGTCTTGTGCCGGAAAATTATCCTGCGCGAGCCGGGCAGCGCCAAAAATAAACGGGATCCCGATGATCCTCTCAATCTCCGAAACTTCTTTTTCGGGCATTGATGCGGCTTTTATAGCATAGTCGTAAACGGGCGGGAAGATGGTCGATTTTCACCTGCCCTCCGATTTCGCGCGGCGGAAAATCGCGGTGCCGCGGGCGGTGGCTGACGAAAAAGCTCCAGACTCTTTCCTCTTTCCTCTTTCCTCTTTTCTCTTTTCTCGTCCTGCTATGATCCTCCCATGACGGATCCGGCCGCATGCATCGTCTGTGCGTCAACGCGCGTCACGCCGTTCGCGCGCGTGGACGGGTACGACTACTTTCGCTGCGCGCGGTGCGTCGCGACGTTTCTTGATCCGGCGCGCCGCCTTTCGATTGAGGCTGAGCGCGAGCGCTACCGCCGGCATCGCAACGATCCCGCGGACGCGGGCTACCGCCGGCATATGGCGCGTCTGGCCGATCCGCTTTGCGCGCGCCTTTCGCCTGGCTCCGCGGGTCTCGATTACGGCTGCGGGCCGGGCCCGGCGCTCGCCCAAATGCTGCGCGAGGCGGGGCACGAGGTGCGCGTGTTCGATCCCTATTTTGTCCCGGACGCCGATGCGCTCGCCGCGACGTACGATTTTGTCACCTGCACCGAGACGATCGAGCATTTCCACCGGCCGGCGGAAGAGTTTGCGCGTCTTGACCGCCTGCTTCGCCCCGGCGGACTACTGGCGGTGATGACGTGCTTTCAGACCGATGACGCCAATTTTGCCGACTGGACTTACCGTCGCGATCCGACGCACGTCGTGTTCTATCGCGAGGTCACGCTCGGCCGCGTCGCCGAGCGATTCGGGTGGGTGTGCGAATTCCCGGCGAAGGACGTGGCCATTATGAGAAAACAGGAAATAGAAAAGAGGAAATAGAGAAATCGCAAATCGCAATTCACCACGGAGGACACGGAGAGCACAGAGGAAAGGCTAGAAAATTCGTCGCTTCTTGCGATGACCTTCCGGACTTCCAGACTTTTCTCCGTGTTGTCCGTGTTCTCTGTGGTAAAACCATCCCATGAATCTCACCGGGAAAAGCGCGTTCATCAGCGGCGGGACGAGCGGCATCGGCCTCGCCGTCGCGATCGAGTTTGCAAGGCTCGGCGCGGACGTGTTCGCATTTTCGCTCGACGACGAAGCGGCGGCCGGAGCGGCGATGGCGTCGATTCGCCGCGCGGCGCGGTCGGACGCGCAGCGCGCCGCGTTCGCGCGCGTGGACGTGACCGATCGCGACACGGTGCTGCGCGTGCTTGGCGAGGCGGCGTCGTCGTTCGGCGCGCCGGACGTATTGGTGAACAGCGCGGGCATCGGCGGCGCGCAATACTTCGAGCAGATGGCCTACGAGCGCTTCGACCGCACGATACGCGTGAACGTTTACGGCTGCCGCAACGCGATCGAGGCGCTGTTGCCCGCGATGCGGAATCAGAGCCGCAAGCGACAGCGCGCGGGCTCGTCCGCAAGCCGCGAAACGCACGCGCACATCATCAACGTCGCTTCGTTTTCGGGACTTGTCGGCGTGGTCGGATACACGGCGTACAGCGCGTCGAAATTCGCGCTCGTCGGATTCACGCAGGCGCTGCGCGGCGAACTGGCGCCGCATGGCATCAACGTCGCGGTGATGTGCCCGCCGCAGGTCGATACGCCAATGATGCGCAAGACCGATCCGGAAAAGCCACCCGAAACGAAGGCGCTCAACGATCGCGCGGGCGTGCTCTCGCCGGAGTCCGTCGCGCGGGAGCTTGTCCGCGGCATGGAACGCGGCCGGTTTCTCATCGTTCCTGGGCGCCGGGCGCGGATGTTTCATCGGCTTGAGCGCTTTTTTCCGCGCCTTCGCGAACGGATGACCATGCGGGTGGTGGAAAAGTTCGCCACGGAGGACACGAACGAATGAATGCCGGCGAAATTCCTACCGAAAATATATCGGCCAGCGGCGCGCACCGATCGCATGGAATCCGATGAGCGCGACCCACGTCGCGATGCTGACGGTCGCGCCAAAGCCGAACGAGCGCGAACGGAATCGTAGGGTCAGCGTCTCGACCGGTTTGTCCAGACGCACCGCGAGACGGCCGTTGCGGCTAAAGGTTCGCCCGGCCGTCGCCTTCCACCCGGTGTTGAAATTCTGATTGATGACAAGACGCCCCGGGCGCACCATGTCGAGTTCGAGGTCGATGCGGTTTGGCGTGACACGCACGCTTTTCACGGAGTTCCCGTGGACGGCCTTATCGCGTTCGCTGAACCACGCCTCGCCGCGATAGCGCGGCGCCGGATAGCGTTCGCCCTGGCGGGTGACGAAATATTTCGGGCGCGCCGCGGCGGGCAGGTTGACCCACGAGTCCCATACGATCGTCCCGATGCCGCGCTTGATGTTCAGGTAGGTGTTCGCGTAGCCGAGCGACACCTCCTCGCGGTAGCGCGGCTCATCGAGCATGACCTGATAGAACTCCGGTTCGCGCTCGGGGACGGGCAAGGGCACGGAGAACGCCTGATAATAGCGCAACGAGGCGGCCAGCGCTCCGGGCACGAGGAGTAAGGCACAAGCGCCCGCGAACAAGGCACGCGGTTTCGTCCCGCGAAAGAGCCGCTCCTCGGCGAACGCATATCCAAATCCGGCAAGCAGGCACATCTGCATCACGATCACGACGTTGAAGTATTGCACCGGCCGCGTGATCGTGTTGATGACGGGAATGGTGAAGACCAGTCGCCAGATGTCGACCGGGGCATTCGGCCCCATGCAGATCAGCGCGAAAAACGCGAGGATGCCGAAGTTCGCGAGCGCCTCGCGCCGCCGCCCGAAGGTGCCCAGCGCCGCGAGCGCGACGACGATTCCTCCGAGTCCCAGATGCGGATATTCGTCGTCGCGCGGCACCAGACGGCCGTCGTTTTCGATCTCGGTGTATTCGGTCTCGCGTGGTACGTGGCTTGTCAGCCGCCGCGCAAGATCGCCGAAGCTGCCGTAGTAGGCGTCCGGCTGCGTGACGAGCCAGACGGAAAGTGTGTCGTAAAAACGCGAGGTGCGCCGGAACACGAAGCGTTCCATCGGTCCGTACGGGACGCCTTCGGCCAGCGATGCGGGCAAACCGCGCGTGCCGGACGCACTCGTGAGCAACGTGCTCATCGGCGCGAATTTGACCGCGCCCAGAAACAGGGTCGATAAAAGAACGAGAACGGCCAGGCGCATCGCGGGAAGGCGGCGCAAGCCCCCGTGGCCGCCGGCGGTGTGCGCGGCCAGGTGCGCCGCCAGAAAGAGCAGGAAAACCGCGGCTCCGGCGAGCGCCTGCATGAAACACGTGAGCGTTACGATAACGGCGGCGAAAAAACGCACCGACGAGCGATGGGCGGTGATGATCAAATAGAGCATCAACGGAAACAGCATGAAAAATGTCGACTCGTAAAAGCCGACGAGCACGCGCGACGCGTGCCACCCGGAAACGGCGAACGCACTCGCGGCAAATAGCGACGAGGCAAGGCTCAGGACGATTCGCTCGCGGCAAAGCAGGAGCACGCCGACACTGCCCAGGAAAAGCGTGAGGATGAGATTGACGCGCAGCCCGATGCGTTCGCCGAACAGGAGCGACGGGATGATGAACGGGCTGTACGCGCCATCGGAGGGATGGGCGCCAACGGGAAAACCGCCGCCGACCAGATGGCTGCGAATCGGAATCTGACGATGAACAAGCAGGGTCTCGCGCGCCATCGCGTCATGCGACGCCGCGATGAGCCAGTCATGCATGCGGTAGGTGTCGCCGGAGACGAAACCGCCCGGCGTCGCGAACATTGGCGCGCAGAACGCGATCGCGAGAACAGCGAGAAACGCGATGGAAGCAAGAAGGCGCCGGTCGATCGAGAAAGTCGGGATGAGGGACGCGATATTTTTCACGGCGCTCGTCCGGCCGGGGCGTCCGCGGTCGGCGGCAGCGGCCGGTATCGAAATTTTTCTCAGCTTACCCGATAACACTCCCGTGCGAAAACCAGGGGGCAAGTGATTGTCCCTTCGCGGAAGGAGCCCCGATGTCGAACGATCCGATCGAACGCGAGATCCACCTGAAACTGGCCAAGCGCCTTTTCAATCGCACGTGGGAGCTGATGGACAAGCCCGAACGCACTCCGGAACAAGACGACGAGATGCTCGCGGCGACGTTTGCCTCGCGCTGGCACTGGCTTCAGGTGGGCGAAGCGGTGCACGCCGCACGCGGCGAATGGCAGATCTCGCGCGTGTACGCCGTGCTGGGTCTTGCCGACCCGTGCCGCCGGCACGCGGCGCGCTGCCTTCAGATCGTGACGGCGAACAATTTGTCGGCGTTCGACCACGGCGCCGCGCACGAGGCGCTCGCCCGCGCGGCGAAGGTCGCGGGCGACGAGGCCACGCGGGAAACGCACGTCGCCCAGATGCGCGCGTGGATGGATCGCTGCGACGACCCGGAGGATCGCGAGGTGCTCGCCCGGGATCTGGCCGACCTGGGGAACTGAAGATTGTCGATTGAAGATTGAAGATTGAAGATTGGAATCGCAAGGAAGCGTGGAGGTTGTCGAATGCCGGTCGCCCATTTGAAACCGCGGCGGGCCGCGCCGAACGCTGAATGATACGGCCGGATTCGGAGCAAAACGCCGCGCCCGGACAATCTTCAATCTTCAATAAGATTGTCGATTGAAGATTGAAGATTGGAATCGCAAGGAAGCGTGAAGGTTGTCGAATGCCGGTCGCCCATTTGAAACCGCGGCGGGCCGCGCCGAACGCGGAACGATACGGCCGGATTCGGCGCAAAACGGCGCGCCCGGACAATCTTCAATCTCCAATCTTCAATCTTCAATCCTCGATGTGGTAGGACAAAAGCACGCTCTCCATGATCGGGCGGAGCGGGGGCGCCGGTTGGCCCGCATCCGCACCGACCTCCGCCGCCTGCAATTCGTAGCGGATCGGGCCGATGCCCTTGGCGAACACGGTTCGCGCGATGAAATCGCGCATGGGAAATTCGCGCTCCTCGCCGGGCTTGGGTTCCTTGGGTTTGGTGTCGCCGGAGAGCATTTCGGCGGGATCGGACGCAAATTCGTCCGCCGTCATCGTGACGGGCGCGGCGCGGCGGCTTTTCCATTGAACGGTGACGGTTTGGTCGAAGGTTCCCGCCGGCACCTCGGTAGATTGGCCTTTCGCGACGATCTCGAACGTGATGTCGTTGTCTTCCCACACCGTGCCGGGCTCGATCGGGTAGCGCAAAAGCCGCATGGCATTGCGGTTGAAAATCGCCGTGCCCGGCAGGCGGATGACGGTTTCGCCATTGTTGAAGAAATACGTCTGCTCGACGCGGCGGTAAATCTGCTCGGTGTCGACGCGCGTGCGCCCGTCGGGATAGCGCGTCTCGTAGGTCCAGGAATGGCCGACGGCCAGCGGGTAGTAGTCGTCGATGCTTTCGCCGCATCCGGGCAAGGCAAACAGGCCATAGAAAATCGAAAAAAGAGGAATCGCAACGCGCGAAAATCGCGTCATGGCCTCAACTCGCCGATGCGCCGCCCGCCTTGCTCTGGAACTTGCTGACGAGCAGTTTGACGTTCATCAGGTTCTTGTCCTGGAAGAGCACCTCGATGTGCATCTCCTTGATGCGGATGACCTTCGGGCTGTATTCGAGCTCGTAAAGATAATTGACGAGCTGCTCGATGGTGATGCGCTCAAGTCGCGCCTCGACGGAATCTTCCTCGTAGTACGGGTTCTTCTGCGCGCTGCGCCGGTCGATGGCGACGATCTTGTCCCGGACGTTCGCCTTGGCCGCCAGGCTCTCAAGCTCGGTCAGAAGCTCCACGTCGCCCGCGCGCGACATATCCTTTTCCGCGAGGTCGAAGGCGGCCTGCGTCTCCGTGAACGTGCGGTAAGACTGGATAATCTCCGAAAGCTGCCGCTGTTTTTCGGCCACCGAGCCGCCGCCGGTTCCGCCAAGCGCCCACGAGGCCAGCAGATAAATCAGCACCAGGCCGAAAAATCCGCCGAGGATCATCAGGACGCGGCGGTCGCGATCGGAAAGCGTGAAGGCCATTTATTGCGTCCCCGCCTGCCCGGGTATGAGCGGCGCATCTTCCTTCTTGAAAAGCGTCGCCACGCCGGACTTGCCGGCCTCCTTGGGCACCAGGTGAATGGTCAGCTTGAACTTGATCTTGTCATCCGGCGTTTTCTTCGCGTCCTCGCGCGTGACGTCGTAGAAGATCGCGTTTTTCTGCAGCTCGGTTTCGATCTTGTTCACGGTCTGGAAGGTGTCCGTGAGCGCCTCGATCTTGATCCACTCGGGCTTTACGTCCATCTGTTTGATCTCGACGAAGATCTCCTTGGGGATGGCGTTACTCATCGCGCGGATGATGTCGAGCGCGCGCTGGTTTTTCTCGCCGAAAAATCCGAGCAGGCGCGCCTTGGCTTGCACCTGCGAAACCTGCGCCTTGAACGCGGCGGCGACATCACCGGTCGGCGGCGGCTGCTGCTTGAACGCGTCCACGTAGAGCTTGCGCGCGGCCGACTCGATGGCCTCGACGCGCTTGGCCTGCACCGAGCGCGCCTGAAGGACAAGCACGATAAACAGTGCCGCCAGAATGCCGGCCATGATGCCAAGGGCCTTGAGGCTCCCTTGCACAGCCTGCGCGATCTTGTGATACGCGAACTCGCCCGCGCGGAAGTTCAGCCCGCGCAGCGGCACCGTCGTCGCGGTCGCGAGCGCCAGGCCGAGGCTTTGCGCGTACGTCGCGTCGGTCTCCTCGTTTTCGGTGACGAGGCCCTCCGCCTCCGGCGCGAACGTGCGCAGCGGCTCCACCGCCACGCCCAGTTCCGCGGCGAGGTATTCCGACAGCCCGGGCACGCGCGATCCGCCACCGGCGACAAAGAGCGTGTCGACGCGGAATTCGTGATCCTTTTCCGTAGCGCGCAGCGTCTGGCGCAGCCGGCCGACCAGCGGCGCGAGCGCGCGCTTGATCTCGTCCGACAGGCGCGCGACGCGGGCGTCGGCGGGTCTTTCGTTCTCGGGGAAGATGCGCGCGACCTGCTCGACGAGCGCGCGGGCCTTGTCGGCCGGGAGCCCAAGCGCCTGACCGAGCCTTTCGGCGACGTCGTGAAAGCCTTCGGGGATCGAACGCACGCTCACAAGGCGCGGGCCCTCGAAGATGACAACATCCACGGACGACGCGCCGAGATCGACCGCGGCGTACGGCGCAACCCGGCCGCGCACCGCGTTCGCGGCGGTGACCGAAAGCGCGGAGGTGGTCATCGTCAGCGCGCGCGGATCGACGCCGACATCGGCAAGCTGCCGCAGAAAGCGCGCGATATCCTGCCGGCGCACAGCCGAGACGAGTACGCGCGATTCGTTCTTGCGCGATCCGATCACCTGCCAGGACAGGGCCATGTCGTCCATGTCGAACGGCACGAGGTCCTCGATCTCAAAGCGCAGCACCTGCTGGATCTTCGCGCGCTGCGTGAACGGAAAGGTGAGCACGCGCGTGGAGACAAGTTGCCCCGGCAGCGCGCAGACGATTTCGTCGAAAACAAGGCCCGGGCGCGCGAGCAAGGAGCGAACCGCATCGGCCCAGCGAGGCGGCGGCTCGAACTCCCCGATGTCGCCGGCGTCCTCGATCCCGCCGGCCTCGCCAGGTTCCAACGCCTCGGCCGGGTGCGGGAATGGCGCGGACGCGGTTTCGGGGGGCGCGGCAACCTCGGCCTCAATATCGTGGATCGGCACGATCGCGGACTGGATCACCTCGTGGGAACGAAGCTTCGTCTCCACGACCGTGCCCTTCACGCGCGCCGCGCCGATGTCGAGTCCGAGTATCCGATGGGCCATATTCCGCCTTCTTCAGATCCTTCCCGCCGATCCGTTCCGTCCCCCGCGGTGTCATCTTCGCGCGTTTCGGGTTTTCGGGCAAAAAAAGGAGAGGCGACCGGCCGCTTTGGCGGGTTCGACCGGTCGGCCCCTCGGGAGGGATGAAGTTCCGAGCCGGTAGAGAAGCAAGGGCCATGCCGCCCCGAACGGGTGTCCGCGAATCGCCTTCGATATTCCCGGCGGGAAGGCCGTTTCGCCGCCCGTCCGCAAAATTCCGCCGCATTTCGCGTCGATCGCGCCGCGCGTGCGTCGCGAATCCGCCACGCCCCGTGTGGGCGAAGCGCGAAATCCGCGTAACACGCGCCGCGAACCGCAAACACCCGTTCGCACCTCCTTATCGCTTGCAAGCGCAGGATGGTCAACGCCTTCGGGCGCCCCATCTCTATCCCCATCCCTGTCGTTCGAGGATTGAGGATCGAGGATTGAGGATCGAGTGGAATCACTATGTGCGCAAACGTGCCCGTGCCTGGTTGTAAAGTGAGTGGAGAGAAGTGAGGAGCGAGAGAACGCAAGCGACTCTCGCGCGTGCGATGTCAGTACCGCGAGCGCCAGCGAGCGGTCCGCGCCGCGCCGCCACATCGCGTGTCTTCCCGCCGGATACGAACCGCGACCGGATACGAACCGCGACCGTCAGGGAGTGGGACGTCGGCACCTTTACGGCGATAACCCCGGCGCGTTGACGCGCCGCCCACGCCTGTCGGACAATTGAAGCCGGTCAGGAGGACGCATGCCCCGTACAAAACCGATCAGCTATCTGAAAGAGCACGCGGAGGAAATCTCGCGCACGATCCGCGAGACCGGCGAGCCGCTTGTCATCACCGAAGACGGCGAGAAGACGCTCATTGTGCAGGATTTCAAGAGCCACGTAGAACTTGAAAACGCGCTGGCGATGCTGAAAATGCTTTCCATCGCGGACCGGCAGATCGCCGAGGGCAAGGTGACGCCTCTTGAAGACGTCATCGCCCGCTTCGAAGCGAAAAAAGTCGCCGAAGGTTGATGTTCCGCGTTCAGGTGAGCGAGAACGCGAATCGCAATCTTGGCGATATCTATTCCTACATCGCTAAAACCGATAGCTCCATCAAAGCGTCCCATGTCATCGACCGGATTCTCGAAACGGCGTCGACGCTGACGGAAAACCCCCATCGCGGCGCGTAGGTCAAGGAATTGCTGGCGCTCGGCCGGCGCGAATTTCGCGAGCTGCTGTTCAAGCCCTACCGGATCATCTACCGCATCGACGGCGATGTCGTTTCCATCGCGTTGATTCTGGACGGTCGGCGCGATCCGAAGGACCTGGTCGCGATGATTACGGCGGCGCGCAAGTGAAGGGCGTGCCGACGCTGCAAAGTTTTTTCGGTTCTTCGCGCCCTTCGCGCCTTCGCGGTAAAAAAACCTAACTCATCAACGTCAGCAGAATCTTGTCCATCCTTCGCCGCACGTCGCGGACACTCGTTTTCGGCGGGGGGTTGTTGATGAGGATCGCGAAGGCGAACGGTTCGTTATTCACGTCCCAGGCGTAGCCCGCCAGCGTGATCGCGCCGAAAAGGTAGCCTGTCTTGGCGCGGACGCGGTTTTCGAGGTGCGTTCCGTTGAAGCGGTTTTCGAGTGTGCCGTCGATCCCGCCGATGGCGAGTGCCTCGACGAACTCCGGGAAGATTTCCGGCCGCGTGGCCATGTGTTGCAGCACGCCGACCAGGCTCGCCGCGCTCTGGCGGTTGACGCGCGAAAGGCCCGAGCCGTCGTCCACCGTGATGCCCGTCTTGTACGCGTCGATGCGCTTCAGGAAATCGATCGCGGCCTGAGACGCCTTCTCGCGCGATCCCGGCGCGCCGAAGAGTTCCGCGCCCGCGGTCTTCAAGACCTGCTCGGCGACGAAGTTGTTGGAGTAACGGAACAGGTAACGAAGGATCAGCGAGAGGTCCTTGGATTCGTGGCGCAGCAGCCGGCGCGCGCCTTCCGGCGCCTCGCCCGCGCGCGCAACGCCGTCGATGACGACGCCCTCCTTGACGAGCATCGCCTTGAGCGCGTGCATTGCGACGATCGTCGGCTCCTCGACGACGCCGAACGTCGTCCAGGGGCGCGATTCCGGCGGCATCTTGCCGGCCACCACGGCGCGCCGGCCGACAAGCGACATCGTCAGCACGACGTTGCAGTCCTCGCACGTCGTCACCTGGTTATCGAGCGCAAAGTATTCGGACTCGGGATTGAGCTGCACGTGCGCCGCCTCGCCCGCCACGCGCCCCGGCACGACGTAGGCCTGTACGGTGTTCCAGTTAAACGACAGCGCGCCCATCGGCGCGGCGTACGACAACGGCCGCTTGAATCCCCAGGAATCGTAAAAGCGCACGGGCTCGAAATACGTGTCGTCGCCGACCAGGTCGCCGGTCACGCGCCGGACGCCGTGCGCGACGATCTGCCGCGCGAGCAGCCACGCGTCCTCGACGGAGATCGATGGATCGCCCATGCCTTTGACGAACAGGTCGCCGTTGACCGTGCCGTCCGCGGAAAGCGGCGCGGCCAGCAGCACGTCCGTCTTGAAGCGATACTTCGGCCCCAGCGCGTCGAGCGCCATCGCTCCGGTGACGATCTTGTTGGTCGACGCCGGGATGAGCAGCTTGTTCGAGTCGTGGCGAAAGCGCGTTTTGCCGCCCGTGAGCGGCCGGACCAGGATGCCGATGTCGGAGCCGGCCAGGCCCGGATCCTCGAGCATCCGGCGCACCTCACGCTTGCGCTCGTCGTCGGCAAGCGGCGTGGGACGCGGCGTGGGCGTTTTGCCCGATATCGACTGCGCGATCGCCCGGTGCGCGCCGGCCGATACGGCAAGCAACGCGAAAAGGGCGATCGCGAGCCAAAGGGCGAGGATTCGAATCGTCCGGGCACGGGGCGATGCGGGGCGCGACAACGATGATCTCCGAAACGCGTTAGGCGGCGGCGACGCCAACGAACGCGGCATGCTAGCGAATCCTCAAGGCCGCCTCAAGAAGGCGAGCACCGCCGTTTCGCACCGGTCGATGTCAAACAAAAGAATCTGGGCGAGCGTCGGTCCCGCGCTTGACGGGCTATCGCGAAAGTTCTTTTCTCCCAAGGGTGGAAATGGATCCCCGTCAAGACGACCCGGCGGCGCCGTACGCCATCACGTCCGCGATCGCGCGCCCGGCGCTTGTCGTCGCGTCCGGCGGGCGGATCGCCTCGGCCAACGACGGCTTTGTGCGCCTTGTCGGACGCACGATCGAGGAGTTGCGCGCGCGAACCCTTGCCGGCGCGCTGCCCGAGTCCGTTGCGACCGCGATCACCGGGGCGGTCGACGCGGCGCGAGCCGACGGCACGGGCCGCGCGCACGCGACGCTCGACGGCGTTCCCTGGCGGATTCAGGCGCAAAAGCTCGCGGACGGGGCGTGCCTTGTCGTCGCGCGGCCCGAAGGCCACGGCATGGTCGTCGCGTTTCCGGCGGATCGCCTGGACCGGCGCATCCTCGATTTCGCGCCGGATATCGTTTACGTCACGGACTCGAAAGGCCGGCTCGTGTACGGCAATGCGCGCGTGGAGGAAACGAGCGGTTACACCATCGAGGAACTGATGCACCGCCGCGTGTCCGAGACGGTGCATCCGGAGGATCTGCGCCGGTTCCGCGAGATCCTTCCGCACGCGCGCGAGGGCCGCGCGGGGCGCATCGAGGGGCTGCGCTTTTACGCGAAAAACGGCCGTGTCGTGCGTCTGGACGTCAGTTGGGGGCCGTTGCGCGACAACACGGGTACGTTTGTCGGCCTGATCGGATTTTGCCGCGATGTCACGCGGCGCTATCTTCTAGAGCGCCGGCTCACGCGATCACGCAACCTCGAGATGATGCGCCAGCTTTCCGAGGCGATCGCGGGCGACTTCCGCAACATCATCACGGGCATCAAGGGCAATCTGTCGCTTTTGCGCGCGCAACTCGATTCGCCGGCGGTTTCCGTGCTCGAGACGCTCGCGCGCCTTGCGGATTCGGCCGAGCGCGCGGAGGACCTGACGGGGCAGTTGCTCGCGTGCACGCGATCCGCGCGTGGCGCGCCTCGCCCGACGGATCTTTCCGCACTCGTTCGGGCGGTGGCCGGGCGTTTTTCGGGCTACGGAAGCGAAGGACTGGTTCTGGACCTGCGGCTGGCGGACGATCTGCCGCCGGTCTACATCGACCCGGTCTTTGGCGAACGGCTGATCGCCAATCTGCTGCAAAATTCCTGGGAGGCGATGCCCGACGGCGGCGTCATCGAGATACGCACCATGCGCCAGTTCGCCGGGCAAAGGCAGGGCGAGGCGGCGTTTGGCGACTTTGTCCGCCTGATCGTGGCCGACGACGGCATCGGCATCGACACGCGCGATCTGCCGCACGTGTTCGAGCCGTTTTTCACGACCAAATCCGCGCGCCGGGGCCTCGGCCTGACGGCCGTGCGCAGCATCGTCGAGAATCTCGGCGGCACCGTGCGCGTCGATTCGAACCCGGGCGAGGGCACGACGATGACGGTCGATCTTCCGGCGATCGAGGCGATGGCGCTGCCCGCGCCCGCCGCGAGCGGCCAGGCGCCCGCGCGCATCCTGATCGTGGACGACGACGCGATCGTGCGCGACCTGTGCCAGGCCGCGCTCGCGTCGGTCGGCGCGTCGTGCGTGCTGGCGTCGACCGGCGCCGAGGCGACGCGCGTATTCGCCGAGCGGCCGACCGAATTCGACGTGGTGCTTCTTGATCTCGTTTTGCCCGACATGACGGGCGAGGACGTGTTTCGCCGCATCCGCGCGCGCCGGCCGGATATCGTCGTCGTCGTGTCGAGCGGTTTCCGCGACGTGCAGGACCGCATGAAGGCGCAAGGACTGTTTGACGACAACACGCGTGTTTTGCCCAAACCGTTTACGATCGAACAGCTTCTTTCGGCCGTCCCCGTCAAGGTGGATCGCCACGCGGGCGACGCCGAACGCCGCAAAACGCCGCCCCCGCCCGATAAGAGCGAATGATCCACGCGGCCGTCGCGCTCTCGGTCGCCGGATTCGCGTATCTTCTTTTCGATTTCCTGCGCGCGACGCGCGCGGGCGCACCCATCCACGATCTCCCGAAACGCGGCGCGGCTTTCGCGCTCCTGCTCGCCATCGCGGCGTCATGCGCGAGCATCGCGGCGTTCAACGACGCGACGCGAGCGTCGATCAACGTACCGATACCAGGGGCGGAGACCGACGAGACGCTGACCTATTTCGGTCCCGGGACGGACTGGGCGATCTTTCCGTTCGACGACAGCTACATCACGCTCGGGGCGGCACGCAAGCGAATCGAACCCTTTGCCGATGGATCAGCTTCGTATGCGGGTGTTACAAGCCCCGGGCATATCGAACTCCTTAACGACTTTGTTAATGGAACGCGTTCGCCGGCTTTGTTTCGTAACCGAGTAAACGGACCGATCCCGGAGTTCCTGCGCGGCTCGTCGGGTGACAGTCTCGTATTTCAAATGTTGAGCGCGATGGCCGCGCACGCGTTTGGCGATTCAGTTCGCGTCCTTCTGGTTCCGCTGGTTTACCTTGTCCTTGCCGTCATGGGGTGCCCGCGTGCGGGTGCGTTTTCGGCCGTTGCCGTAGGCGCGTCCGGCGCGTTTACCTTCCACGCGCTATCGGGCATGGAAACCGCAGCGTTCGTTTGCGTCGTGGCCGTTACGTGGGCGTTCGCGGCAACGGCCCTAGTGCGCCCATACCATTCCAATGTGCGTCTCTTCCTCGCCGTCCAAGTGTTCGTTTATCTGCTTTTCGTCGACTGGAATTTTTATTCCCTCGTTAGACGCCCCAATCCCCTACACGCGACGCTTTGTCTGTTGTTGGCGATTGGCGGAACGATTGTCGCCGCATGTCGATTAACCGGCCCGCGAGGACGTGTCGGGCGTTGGAAGCGCGTCTTCATCGCGTTCACATTTTTTCTCGCCGCCGCCACCGTAATGAATTTCCGGTTGTTGTTGGGATCTGAATTCGATTTGCCTTTCGATTCGATCTGGATCGGTGAAATAGTTGAATTTTTGATTTCGGGTGGCTTGATCGCAATCGGATGGGCGATCGCACCGAAACTCCCTTCTGCGCGGCCATTTCTTGGGCGGATCCTCACTTTGGCTGCGGCTGCCGTTCTTGCGAAGTGGGCGTTTGAGTTTCGGCCCGACGCGCTGTTTCTGCTTGCGGCAATCGGAGTAGCGGGTGTGTGGGCGTGGCGCGTGAACGGGGATCGTCAGCCGCTAGGCATCGCGGTGGCAATCCTCGTCGTGACCGCCGTGTTCGCGCTGCCGGGGATCAATTACCGATGGGGCGTCTTCGAAGGAATCCTCCCGCCGACCGGCGAGGCGAAATCCGCGTTCTTCAACCTGGGCGAACGCGGGCCGGGGCCGGCGGTCGCCGCGACGCTGATCGGCTTTGGCAAGCTGCTCGCCCGGCACATCGCGTTCGTGCCGCTAATGATCCTTGGCGTACGCAGCGCCATTGGGCGCAAACGCGGAGATCTCTCCGAGCGGCAAATGCAATCCGGCGTCACCGCCGTCATCGGTCTTGCGTTCGTCGTCATTTTCTACGCCGCGTACGGCGCGAAGTTCGCCGCCGGGCTGAATATGTACTGGCTGCGTTACCACATGCCGGTGCAGTTCGTGCTGCTCGTGTTCGCGGGCGCGGGGTTCGCGGCGCTCGCGGCGCGGGCGCCCGCGGCGTCGGACGGGACCAAGGCCG
>JAIOHV010000029.1 GCA_019912885.1 bacterium | reverse complement strand
CGCGGATATCGACCGTGTGCCCGCATTCCATGCAGTGCTTCAACTTGACGGGGCGAGAGGCGATGGGCCGGACGTTGGTCGCCTCGCCGGGCTCGTCGCCGGGGCTTGCCGGTCCCTTGCGATAGACGGACGTGTCGACCTTCTTGTCGAAGATCGCGCCGCAATGCGTGCAGAATCCGGCCCCGGCCGCGATCGCGCCGCCGCATTCCGGGCACGGGCGCGGCAGATCGCGGCGGCATCGGCGACACGTCTTCGCGTCGTCGAAATTCGGGTAATCGCAATGGGGGCAGACTTTGGACATCTCGTTACACGGCGGGCGCCGCGCTCGCGCGTGCCCGCCCCGAATCATCGCGTTGATGCGCGGGGATTCTAGCGGAACGATATTGCGGTGCAAAGCGCGCACCGATTCCGCCGGGCGGAAAGTCGCCGGGGCGTGCGCTAGCGCGCGCCGGCATTCGCGAAAAAGCGTTCGGTATCGGCCAGGCGGCGCACGGCGTTCTCAACGGCGCCGGCATTCGGATGCCCCGAGGCGTGCATTTCGGCGACGAGTGCGCGCGCGCGGGGCAGATCAAACGCGATCAGCGCATCCATGATTTCGGCCGGTGCGATCTCGCGCCCCCAGTCGGGGGGCGCGTCGGCCGCCGCGACGCGCTCCCGAAGGAGGACAGCCTGCCGCGCGCAAATTTCGTGTTCTCCGTGCCGGCACGCGGCGTAGAGCAGCTTCAAACGCTCGTGCGATCCCTCGCCCGCCGCGTCCTCGATCCGCGTCACGAGCGTTTCCAGGGCGTCAAACCGCGACGGTGCGAAATTGCGATACGTCTCCTGCGCGAGTTCGATTCCAACATCCAGCCGCGCGCGCAAATCCGGCAGCGTCGCGTCCACCGGCGCCTCGAACACGTCGAAGGCATACAGCCCGGCGGAGCGTTTCTTTTTGACGAGCAGGGAAAACAACGCGCCGGTTTCCTTGGCGTCAGGGCCGAGAACGGCGCGCGACAGGCGAAGCAGCGCCGTATCGAGGATCGGCGAATTAAACGGCCGGTAAAACCACATCAACCGGCGGGCGTCGTCGGGCGACATCGACGCGCTGTGTTCGAACGCCTCGATGAAGTGGTCCGGTGCGCTCGTGTCGCGATCGTCCATTTCGTCGAAGAGCGTCGCCTGGGCGTGCAGGAAAAAGCCGATCGGCGCGTGATACTCCAGGCGCGGGAAGAGGTCGGAGTTGACCTGGGTCGGGGCAAAATCCGCCCGCAGCCGTTTTGGGCTTTTGATTTGCGTCGAGAGCAGAACGACCCCGCTGTCGGCGTGAATGCGCGCCAGATCCTCGCGAACCTCCGGGCGCGCGAGCCTCGCCTCGAAGTTTTCCGGCGACGCGACAAGCGGCGCGTCGCTGGCCACGAACGCATAATCAAAAGGCAGCATTTCGAAGATCGCCACATACGCGAATCGCGCCATCAGCGACGAGATCACAAGACGCACCGCGTCGTCGGTCGTCTCGTAGGCGTGCATCCACTGGGCAAAGACGCCGCCGGGCCGAAGACGCGATTTGACAGTGTCGAAAAATTCCACGGTAAACAGGCCGGCGACTCCGGCGATCCACGGATTGGTCGGCTCGGAGATGACGACGTCGTAGGACCGATCCGCGAAACGAAGCGCGGTCTTGGCGTCCTCCACGAAAAGGCGCAGGCGAGGATTCTCAAGCGGCGCGTGATTGTAGGGCTTGAACAGCTCTTGCGCCTGGATGACCTCGTGCGCGATTTCCGCGAGATCGACGTTGACCCCGTGCGTCAGGATGGCACCCGCCGTGACGCCCGATCCCAATCCGACGAGGAATACGTCCTTCGGGTCCGGATGCATCATGACCGGCAGGTGACCGATCATGATCTGCGTGTACATGTCCTCGCTCGTCGAGGCATCAACCTTGCCGTTGACGGCCAACATCAGCGTGGGCGCGTCGATGATCGGCGAGCGGCCGGCCTCGCGCACCGTGACCGTCGCATGCGCGCCCTCGGCGACAAATCGCGTCGGCATGCCCTTGGCCCAATCGCGAAACTGGGCGTACGTGAATTCGTCGTCGAAGCTGAGCCGATAGAGGCCCTGGTTCAGGTACGCGGGGTCGATCGGCCGGTGCGCGAGAAACTGGATCGCAATCGCGGCGGCGATCGCGGCGGCGGCGATGCGCCCGCGCCGCCCGAAAAAAACCGCGAAAAGCAGGGCGGCGGCCGCGGCGTTCAGGACGATCAGGAGGCGAAAGATGTTTTCAAGGCCGATCGCCGACAAAAGGACGACGGTGGTCAGCACCGCGCCAAGAAGGGTGCCGAGCGTGTTGAGCGCGTAAACCTGACCGACGCGCCCGCCCATGCGGTCGCCGAGCGCGGCCAGGCGCACGGCCGCGGGAAATGCCAGGCCCGCTACGAGCGTCGGCAGCAGCATCGCGGCAAAGCAAAGGAGATACGAGAGCACTTGATAGATGGGGTAGGTGTCCATCGTCAGGCGCAGCATCGAGCGGATCTTGTAGATGACAAACGGCAGGAATTCGTAGAGCTCAAGACTAAGCGCCAGAAACGCCGCGGTCGCCGCGAGCGCGCCGGCGACAAGCGGCAACAGCGGCGTCTGCCCGCGGCGCGGCCGCGAAAGCAAGTACGAGCCGATCGCGATGCCGGAGATGAACGCGGCAAGCATGATCGTGAAGGCGTAGGTCGAGCTGCCTAGCACGAGCGTGAAATAACGGATCCACGCGACCTCGAGCGCCATGCCGGAAAAACCGGAGAAGAACGCGACCAACAGCGCGGCGGCGCGTTCGCGCGATCCGTAATCGAGGCGATCTTCCTCGCGCCCGGCGGCCGGTGTGTCCGTCGCCGCGTCCGTCTCGCGGCGCGCGAAGCGCGGCGCCACGCCCACGACGAGAAGGCCGAGAAGCGCGTTCGCGCATCCGGCCAGGATCATCGAGCCCGGCATGCCAAAGGTGGCGATTAGGAAAAAGCCGGCAACAAGGCCGCCGGCCACCGCGCCGGCCGCGTTCAACGCGTAAAGGAGCGCGACGTTGTGACGCAGGGCGACGCGCGTCGCGGTGATGTGCCGCGTGAGGATCGGCAGTGTGCCGCCCATGAGGATCGTCGGCGGCAGGATGCACGCGGCCGAGAGAAGGATCTTGAAGACGGCCATCAAAGGCGTGCCCGGCGCGGCGGTTTGCGCGAGCGGCGCGAGCGCGGATTCGAAAACACCAAACAGGGTCGGGAACATGGCGCCGTACACGCCGATCGCCGCCTCGATCCATCCGTAGGCGCGCACGCCGTTTTCGAGCCGGTCCGCCAGGCGCCCGAACAAAAACGCGCCGAGCGCGAGGCCGCCCATGAAGGTGGCAAGCACCGTCATGTGCGCGTGCGCCGTATTGCCGACGATGAGCGCGAGGTAGCGCGACCAGACGATTTCGTAAACCAGGCCGAACGCGCCCGTCAGAAAAAAACAGACGAACAGGAACGGGCGTGGCCAGTCGGCGAGGCGTCCGGCGATGGTCGATAGCGTGGCGTTCATGAAAGCCGCGTCATGATGCGGCAGCGGCAAGCAAAGTCAACGTGAAATGGGAATGGGGAGTTCGAATTGGGAATGGAAACGCTGGCAATTCCGGAGTTCGGATCGGGGAATCGCCGAATCGCCGAATCGCCGAATCGCAATTCAATACAAATGCACGAAGAGCACAAAAAAAAACACAAAGCGGATTGGAAGGGGTCGTGCATCAACGCGTGGCGCTGTAGGAGCGCCCTTCCAGGGCGCGATCACTCAATGGCGCGATCACGCAATCCGCAATCCTCGCCTCGCCGTTACCCCGCGTGACGCGCGAACCATTCCGCCGCCAGGCGCGCGGCCTCCTTGAGCGTACCGGGCTCCTCGAACAGGTGCGTCGCGCCGGGAACGATCACGATATCCTTGTCGCGCGCGGACGCCATGCGCTCGAACGCGGTGCGGTTCATGCCGATGACCGCCGTGTCGAGTTCGCCGACGATGAGCCGCGTCGGTGCCGTCACCTTCGCGAGGGCGTCCGCGTGCGCCAGATCGGGCCGCCCGCCGCGCGAAACGACGGCGAACACCTCCTCGCGCGCGGCGACCTGCAGCGCGGCGGCCGCTCCGGTGCTGGCGCCAAGGCACCCCACCGCGAGCGTGCGCGTGCGTTCGTCCTCGCGCAGCCACGCGGTCGCGGCGGCGAGGCGTTCGGTCAGCCGATCGATGTCGAAGCGGGCCTCGCGCTCAAGGTCCTCCGTCTCGCTCAGGAGATCGAAGAGCAGGGTTCCGATCGACTCCTCGCGCAGGCGCGCCGCGACAAATTTGTTGCGCGGCGAATGGCGGCTCGATCCGCTGCCGTGCGCGAACGCGACGATCGCGCGCGCTCCATCGGGCAAAGCCAATTCGCCGGGCAGTGAAACGGACCCGGCCGGTATTTCGACGTTGTGAAATTCTTCGGACATCGTTGCCTCCGTCCCTTGCCCCCGGCTCCGGGTGGGGTCGCGGTTCCAATTGGCATGACAATCGCGCCCTGGAAGGGTGCTCCTACAACGCTAAGCCTTGGCGCACGACCAATTCCAATCCTTTTCGTGTTCTTTGTGCCCTTCGTGCCCCTTCGGCTTCGCTCAGGGCATGCTTTGTGTTGAATTGCGATTCCACAAACCGAAACTCGAAATTCTATGCGTTCGCCGCGCCGAGAAGCGCGACGACCTCGGCGTCGGACACCTGGCCGAATTCGCGGAAAAAGCTTCCCACGGCGGTGAGATCGGGCGAGACGAGCCCGGCGACCACCTCGTCGGCGACGGACTCAAGCCGGCGAACGCCCTCAGGATGCGCGACGCCCACGGCGGCGACAATCTTCGCGGCGCCGTGTTCGCGCACGAACGCGAGGGCGGCGAGCATGGTGGAGCCGGTAGCGATGCCGTCGTCGATCACGATGACGACGCGCCCGGCCGGGTCGATGGGGCTGCGTACCGGCGTGTAGCGCCGGCGGCGGTCGCGCAGCGCCGCCACCTGACGTTCGGCTTCTTCCAGAACCCACGCATCGTCGCGCGAATAACCGGATGTCGGGTTGATCTGGATATGCCCCGACTCGTCCACCGCGCCGACCGCGTATTCGGGGTTGCTCGGCGCGCCAATTTTGCGAACCAGCACGACATCGAGCTCGCCGCCGAGCGCGTCGGCGACGATGCGTCCCATCGCAACCGCGCCACGGGGAATCGCGAGCACGAGCGGATTTTTCCCGGCATACGGCTTCAGCTTTTCGGCAAGCAGGCGGGCGGCTTCCTCGCGGTCGGCGAACGTCATGCGTCAAGTATAGCGCAAACGGGCCGCGACGTTGTTTGGAATCGCACGGGCCGTGGACATCCGGGACGCGCCAGGCGCGCTGAAAGTTCGCCTTTGGCGGCGGCGCGGGGCGAGACCCTTCGCTTCGTTCCGGGTGACAAGTCGCGCGAGCAATTCTGCAATGGCCTCGGCGTTCCGTACGTCACCGGTTCAAATCTTGTTGTCCGTCAGGTCCATCCGGTCCATGCTGTCCATCATGTCCATTCCCTCTGTTTTTCCGGAAACCGGGCGTCGCGCGACTCTCGCGGCGATTTTGGTTTTTGCGTCGTTTGCGTTCGCCGCGCCCGCCCTGGCCGCGAGCGCGCCCACCGGGCCGTGGATGCCGGAAATCACGGAAAGGCCACGCCTGTTGTTCGGCCCGGGCGACATCGACGAGATGCGCGACCGCGCCGGCCGCGAGCCCTACGCCACGCTGCTTTCCCGCATCCGTTCGCGGGCCAATTCCGGCTTCGATCCGGTCGTTCCCGCCGGTTACAGCGAGGCGCGCGAATACGCCAACGCGGACACCGCCAAGGCCGCCGCGCTCGTGGCGATCATCGATGAAAATTCCGCGCGGGCGGACAAGGCCGCGTCGATCCTGGAGGTCGTCGATACCGAAGGCTGGACGCTCTATCAACTTTTCGACGCGGATATCCACATCGGCGAAGCGCTGGGGTCGATGTGCGTGGCTTACGATACGCTCGCGGGTTCGGGATACGTCGACGGCGCGCGGCTTGATGGCATCGCGGACCGGATCGGGCTGCTGCTCGAAAATCTCTACGCCGATTTCTGGGACAAGCTCGCGTTCTGGACGACGCTTTCGTACAGCAACCACTCGATCAAGATCAACGCGGGCCTCGCGCTTTGCGCGATGGCGTTGAACGATCACCCCGACGCAAGCAAGTGGTTCCACATCGGTTTTACCGAAACGTACCGCAAACTGTTCGACATCAACCTGTCGGACGAGGGCGCGTATGCCGAGGGGACGTATTACGGCGCGTACACCGGCGTCACCGCGTTTCCGTTCCTTTTATCCTACAACCGGCTCGTGGGAACGGGCGGCGCTTTCTGGGAGCGCGATCCCTGCCTTTTCGGACCCGGTTGCAATTGGCGGTCGATCGCGCTCGACAATCCCATCGATCACCCGCGCTTTCACGCGATGGGGCGCTGGTACACGGCGATCCGCCTTCCCGGCGGGGGCAAGCCGCCGATCGACGACGCGAACATCGAGGGCTTTTTCAACGGGCTCGTCGGCTCGGCGACCGGCGACGGCCTTTTGCTGTGGGACTGGCTCACCGACGCACACGATCCGCTGATGACCAATCACGCGCAGGAGATCGCGGCGGAGACGTATGCGTTTTACGACGACTCCATCGCGCCCGAGCCTCCCGGCCCGGATTTCGGCCCGAGTTTTTTCTTGCCGGACGCGGGACAGGCGGTGCTGCGTTCGGGGTGGGGCGATTTCGACACCTGGACAATGATGATCGCGGAACACGGCGACGTCCGGAAAGTCGGCCACGGCCATGAGCACCCGGACAATCTGTCGGTCACCCTGCACGCGCTCGGCGAATACCTGCTGATCGATCCGGGATACGGCTCGTGGGGCCAGCGCCTCGCGGTGAACAAGGCGCATCATCACAACCTGCCGACGGTGGACGGCGAGGGGCCCGATCACCCGGGCGTCGTCACCCCGTTTCGCGGGCAGGACGCGTTTCTCACCGACGGCGTCATGGATGGCTCGATGCCGTTCGCCGTCGGTGAAAGCTCCTGGCACGACGCCGATTTCACGCGTTCGGTCATCATGCTTTCGCCGGCGCTTCTCGTTGTCATCGACGAGATGGAGTCGGACACGCCGCGTACGTTCGGGCTGTGGTGGCACGGCAACGCGGGCGGCGACGCGCCGGAGACGTTCGAGCTGTTCGACGACGGCGCCGCGTGGCACGCGGATGCCGCGAGCGTAGACGTGCGCGTCGCGTCAACGGCCGGCCCGGTCGCCTACGATACGACGACGAACATCCACGGCTTCGCGTGGCAGGAGCAGACAACGCACACGTCGATGCACGTCGAGGCGGCGGATGTTTCGGATGACACGGAATTTGTCAGCATCATCCAGCCGTACGAAAACGCGCCCGCGGCGGTGTCCTGGCGGCACTTGGACGACGGCGCGATCGTCACGGACATCGACGCGGCCGAAGGGCCGGTTTTTGTGCTCGCGCAGGAGCGCCGGGTGAAGCGGCGGCTGAATATGGGTGGGGCGATCGTCACGACCGACGCACGCGTCGCGGTGATGCGCGGCGACGCTCGCGCGGGAGACGTGTGGCTTTCGGATGTCTCGCGGTTTGATGTCGGCGACGCGCGCATCGTGCCGGGTAAGGACTTCGGCAGGCTCGAACCGTGGAAGGACGACGGCACGCTCACGGCGTCGATCCCCCGGGCTCGCGCAATGGGTCCGCTCGGAAAGCCCGCCGAACTTGCGCTTCGCGTCCGGCCTGATCCGCGAGTTCGTTTTGTCGCGTCATGGACCGGGGAGACGGTGACGCTGTCGTTTGGCCGGTGGGCTTCCGTCGACGTTGCCGGCGCGAGACCGCTGCCCGGCGAGGAGCGGTTGCGGGTGCCTTCGGCGGACGGCATTCGCGTGACCCCGGGGTTAACGCGACGTGTGTCCCTCCTGCGCCGCTAGGCGCGAGGCGAATCGTTTGCGGCGCCGCGCGTCGACGATCCAGAACGGTACCGTCTCATGATCCGCGAACTGTTGCGCCGTGTCGCGCGCGTTCGTCAGGGGCTTCGCGTCCCTTTCGATTTGCCGGCTCGCGGATGGCGGCGCGGGCGATTCCTTGTTGGCGACATGCGCCGCTTCCTTGATCGGCAAGCGCATTCGTATCGCCACCGCCGCCGCACGCCGCGCCCGCGAGGCCGGAACGTCGCCTTCAGGGCCGTCGCGATCGGGCTCGCTTCCCTCGCTGCCGTTGCGCTCGGCGAGTTTATCGTGCGCGCGACGAAATCCGATTTCCGGTTCGCGGAACGCATCATGTACACGCAGGGCGCCGATCTATCCGCCTACGTGCCGGATGCCGATCCGTGGATTCTCTACCGCATGAAGCCGGGTGGACGCTTCACATTCGCGGGCCGGCCGGTCTTTAACCCCTTACTCGGCCCCGGCGCGCCACCGGATCGCGTCGAGGGCGCGTATTCCATTCACGTCAACGCGCTCGGCGCTCGCGGGCCCGAGCGCACGCCACACCCGGACGCGTTTCGTATCGTGTGTCTTGGCGGCTCGAATACGCACGGCGCGGAAGTCAACGACGACCAGGCGTGGCCGGCGCGTCTTGCCGAGTCGCTCGAAGGCCGCACGGCCGTGCCGGTCGAAGTGTTCAACTTCGGAATGTCGGGTTACGTCGGAACGCAAACGGCGAGACTTGGCGAGGAGCTCGACGCGTCGCTTTCACCCGATCTCTTCCTGTATTCGATCACCAACATCGGTCCGCGCGCCGTCTTGGGCGGCGACGATATCGAAACGCGATTCGCGCGCGATCCGTGGCTGTGGTGGGATCTCGCGATCAACACCGTGCTCGTGCCGTTTCCCTCGATTCTGCCGGAATCGTGGCGGCGCCGCGCCGTCGAGAAATCCGCGTTGTATCGCCAGTTTCTCTACGCGATGTATCCGAAAAACACCTTGGTGGCGCCGGGGAACGACGGCGCGGAGATCCGGAACGCCGAGGACTCGAGGCGGTTTCTCGCGGCGCATCGCGGGCGCGCCGCCGTCATCGTTCCCCCGATCGCGTGGGAAGGTGACTACCGACAATATTGGCAAGGCGTCGACGTGCCGATTCTCATCATGAACGCCAAGGGAATGGACCCGGAGTTTCGGGAGATGCACCCGCCCTCCCGCGTGTACCGGTGGTACGGTAAGGTTATCGCCGACTGGTTGATCGAAAGACGCCTCGTGCCGCTCGCCGGCGGCAACGAGCTGGAATCGCCCGCACCGCGGCCGGACGCGACGCCAAGCGGCGCGAAACAGGAATGACGCGCGAATGACCATCAGCACGCAGGCCGAACGCGATGCGCGCGTGCGCCGCGCGGCGTTTATCGCCGGCGGCATTGCGATCGGGCTCGTTCTCGCGCTGGCGATCGCCGAAACGGCGGTGCGGGCGCTCGGTGTCGATACGCGGCGCGCGGCGCGTATTCTTTACTATCAGAGCCAGGACACGGAGGTGATGCGAGCCGATCCCGATCCGTGGTTGCTGTATCGCCTGGCGCCGCGCGCGATCAAGCGCGCCGCGGCTTACGACGTGCACATCGACGAAAACGGCGCCCGCCGCGCACCGGACGCACCGCGCGCGGCGGAAGGCGAGTCCGTCACGCGCGTCGTTTGTCTTGGCGGATCGAACACGTTCGGCTTTCACGTCA
Source organism: bacterium (assembly GCA_019912885.1). NCBI lineage: Bacteria > bacterium. The sequence continues at coordinate 3,439 of JAIOHV010000029.1, read as the reverse complement.
GCGATCATCAGACCTGGCCCGCGCGCCTGGAATCGGAGCTGAACGCGCGGCTGTCAAAAACGGTCGAAGTCCATAACTTCGGTGTGAATGCCTACGTGCCGTGCCAGATGGCCCGCCTCGGCGACGCGGCAATGGCGAGCGTATCGCCGGATGTCGTCATTGTGTCCCTGACGAACGGCGGTGTCCGGCCGTTTCTGATCGGCACGGACGTGGAGCCGTATTTCCGGCGCGATCCCTGGCTGTGGCGAAACATGATCTTCACGACGCCGATGCTCGAGGCGGCCGGCCGGCTGCCGGCGGGCGCCGGAGGCGTTCTGGCGCGCTTCAGCGCCGTGTACCGCGCGCTGGCGCTGTCGCGAATCACGGGGGCGTTGCTGGTGTACCACAACCAGCGCGCCGCGGAGATCGACAATATCCGAATGTTCCGCGAGTTCGTCGGTCGGGCGCGCGCGTCGGCGAAGGTGGCAGTGTTCTTGACGCCGGCGGTCGATTCGGGTCCGTTCGATCCGTATCTGGAGGGCTTGCGTCTGCCGGTCTTCAAGCTGGACGCCGGCGGACGCACGGATTCGTATCGCGACATCCACCCGCCCGCGCGCGTGCTGAAATGGTACGCGGAGAATCTTGCGGACTGGCTGATCCGAAACAAGCTCGTGGGCTGAAGATCGGAAATTGAAAATCGAAGATTGAAGATTGAAGAATGGAATCGCGCGGCATCGCTTCGCCGGGACCCAGGCCGCTGTTCAAATCGCCGGATTGGAACGCGCCGGCCGGTTCGACGAGCGCGATTTCGCCGACGCCCGTCCTCGGCGTTAGGCGCGGGTCCAATCCTCAATCTTCGATCTTCAATCCATCAGGGCACGGCGCCGGTCGGCACGCGCGTCGCGAGCGTCGTGATGTCCTGGTCGGTGAAGTAGATGCCCGCGCCAAAGAAGAAACGCGGATCGTCGTACCGGTTGATGAAATCGTCCACGCCGGCCGTGATGAAGAAGTGGTCCAGGAAGTAGGCGTTGGCGTAAGTCTTCAGGTGCGCGTTATTGCCCGGCGCGAAATCGAACGCCTCGAACGAAAGCGAGAGGTGGTCGCCGAACAGAAACAGGTCCGCGCCGCCGCCGCCGGAGGATTCGAGGATGCCCGCGCGAAGCACGACATCGTGCCAGCGCTTGGCGATCTGCGCGGAAATGAGAAGCTGGCTTGTCGTCACCGCCTTGTGTTCGACCTTGCGTGTCGTGTCCTCGTCGGCCAGGCCCTCGTTCGTCGTCGTCTCCGTGACAGTGCGCGAGTAGCTCGTTCGTCCGTTGGGCGCGTCGACGATGCTCAGCATGTAGATCTTGTCGAAGCGCGGACGGATGTTTAGGTTCACGTAGCTTTTTAGCGACTGTTGCGGCAGGTGATACTCGCCGCGATACGCCACCTCCACCTGCAATGTACGCACCCGTCCGAGATATTCGTTCAGGTTCTCGATGGCCTCGTTGATGTTTTCGACCGTCGAATCCTCGTTGACGAGTTTGCCAAGCGTGCCCTCGCCGGAGTCGATCTTCTCGGCGATGCTCGCGACCGCCTCGAGGCTGCGGCCGAGATTTTCGGTCACCACGCCGAGATTTTCGAGCGTGCGGTTCAGATCTTCGCGGTTGTCGGCCAGAAGCGTCGACATATTGCCGCTGATGTCGCGCAAATTTTCCGCGATGGCGGGCAGCGCGGACATCGCGCGGGAAAGGTCCTCGCGGTTTTTCTGCGACAGGTAGGCCATGTCGGCAGTGAACGCGGCCATGTTTTCCATCACGCGGTCCATGTTCCGCTGATTCACCTCGAGCGTGTCGGCAAGCGTGACGGTGATGGTCGACAGCGCCGAGAGCGCGTCGCGCAGATCATCCTCGCCCTGCTCCGTGCCGAACACGTTGCGCATGGTGCCGGTCACCGCCTTGATGTCCTGGGCGATGTCGGAGAGGTCGTTGGTCAGCATGGCGACGTCGGAGGTCTCCTCGACGTATTTGAACTCGTCGCCTTCCTGCATGATCTCGTCCGCGCGGCCGGGGACGATCTCCACGTAGCGCTGCCCGAGGAACCCCTGCGCCAGGATGACGACGCGCGAATCGACGGGAATCCGCGAGTCTTTGCGCACGCGAATGACGACCCGGGCGCGCGCGCCTTCAAGCTCCTTGTGGTCCACCTTGCCGATGCGAATGCCGGCGAGGTTGACATTCGCCCCGTCGGAGAGGCCCGCGGCGGTGTCGAAGACGGCGGAAAGCTTTTTCTGGTATTCGGTGTTGAAGCCGTAGTCGCCAAGGCGCGTCGAAATCCATGCGATCAGCACGAACACGACGACAAAAAAAATGCCGACCTTGGCCTCGGTCGTCACACGGCGCATGGAACTCCCACGGGCCTTTGGCCCCGATCGCACGACGCCTCGTGCACCGTGCCCGAATCCTGAAAAAGCCCCGTTGTTCTAACGCCCGTCCCCCGAAAACGCAAGGCGGGCAGGCCGATTTCGCCCGGGCCGCCGCGCGCGCCTCCCATAAAAAACGCGGCGGGGAAAGCCCCGCCGCGTTCGCGTTGTGCCGTTAAATTCGCGCGTCTAACGGGCTTCGGGCGTAAGTGTCACGGGATCGAGCGTCGTGGTTTCGCTCGCGGCCGCGGCAATGTCCTCCACGATAAAGACCTCGTAGTCCTCGAACGCGAAGACCACGTCGTAGACGCCGGTCTCGACCGCGGCGATGGCGAACGTGCCGTCATCGCGCGGGATCGCCGAGTTATCCGCGTCATCCCAATTGCCGCCGGCGAACGCGCCATCGTCGAAGGCGTACACCGCGCCCGGTGTGCCGGCGTTGGTCACCTCGCCGGCGATCACCGCCACCGCCTCGCCGTCGAGCAGGCGGATGACCGGCTTCATCGTGTATTCGCCGTTGCCGGTTTCGTGGACCGACTTGCGTACGTCAAAGTCCAGGACGAGCGTCTTGTGAACGTCCGGGTCCACGACCCAGTCGTGCTTGAGCTTGATGCCCGACTGGCAACCGCTCGGCACTTTCAGGTCGTGCTCCACGCCGTCGACGACGATCGTCGGCGCGTTGCCCTCGCTGCAATCCAGCACGAAACGCATCTGGTTGTAGCGACCGATCGGAATGAGCTGGTCGGCCAGCACGATGCTTGTGTTGTTCTGAAGCTCGAGCAGGTTGAAGGTGTTCGGGTCGATCGTCAGATCGATCCAGCCCGCGCCGTTGCCTTCGCCGCTGCCATCGTCGTCGTCATCGTCATCATCGTCATCATCGTCATCAGAATCGTTAACGTCATCGTCATCGTCGTCGTCTCCCTTCACGTGATCGTCGTTGTGATTTTTGGCGTCATCGTCGTCACCGCCCGTGTCGTCGTCGTCGTCGGCGGCGGTGTCGTCGTCATCCGCGGACGTGTCGTCGTCATCGTCGTCGCCGCACGAGCAGCCGCCGGA
>JAIOHV010000028.1 GCA_019912885.1 bacterium | reverse complement strand
ATCGTCATCTTCGTCGTCATCGTCGTCGGCGGCGGAGCTATCGTCATCGATGTCGTCGTCGGCATCGTCGCCGGCGGCAGACGAATCATCGTCACCGCCGCCGCAAGCGCCGGCCGCGAAGAAAGCGGTCAACACCGTCAAGGCCGCAAGACACGCCGGGATGATTTTCATCGCCGAAGCCTCGGAATGATCGCGTAAAGTCCCCTCAGCCGCCGCAGCAACCCCCGTCATCGTCATCGTCGTCGTCATCGCCCGTGGCCGCGTCGTCGTCGTCATCATCGTCATCGTCATCATCGTCGTCATCGTCCGCCGCGTCGTCGTCGCCGCCCATGTCGTCGTCCGCCGCGTCATCGTCGTCCGCAGTGTCGTCGTCGCCCGTCACGTCGATGCCCGTGAAACGCACCGCGTCGATCGCCCAGTAGCCGTCGCTGACAAAGCCGCTCGTGTAGTGGAAACGCACCTGCACGTCGGGGTTCGTGTCGGCCCAGTCGCCGAGCGGCGCAATGACGACCTGCTCCGTGCCGTCGTCGTTGATCGTCGGGGTGAGCGCGGTGAAGCCGTCGGTCTCGTTGCCGACGAGCACCTCGGCCGCGTCCGCCGCGTCCTTGGACAGGAACGAACTTGCGAACACAAGCTGCACCTCGCCGAAGTTCGTGCAATCGACGGCGGCCGTGGTCAGCGTCGTGTCGCCGGTGCCGTTGGCGATAACGTCTAAGAAAAAGCCCGCGTCGGCGATGACAAAACCGCCGGCGATCTGCGCCCAGCCGGCCGTGCCCGCGCGGGAGCGGGGATCGTCGTCGCGCCAGATCACGCCGCCGGCAAGGGCGTCCGCGGCGACCCAGTCCGCCGGGATGCCGCTCGTGAATTCTTCGGTCGCGATGGTCGCGGCAAACGCCGGCGCCGCGGACAGGCAAATCGCGGCCACCGCCGCGAGCATCAGAATCGAATAGACAGAACGCATATTGGTATCTCCCAAAGGTTCGGCGAATCGTAAGCGCGGGGCGCGGTTGGGGGCAAGGCTCCCAGCCTCGCGTTGCCAAAAACCGCGCGGCGCGCCAAGTTAACGCGCGTTTCCTCAAGAGATATCGCGATGCCCGAATCAAGCGACGACAACGGCCGCCCGGACGCAGCCGGCATGAACATCGCCTCCGGCGAAGGCGCGGCGACGGCGATCGATCCCGGCGCGCCGGGCGCGGCGGGGCAGGCGGCGCCGGGGCCGGACTCGTGGCTATTGCGTCAGGCGCGGATGGTCCGGCCGTGGGTGGCACTCCTTGTCGCCGCGGTGCTGCTGCTTGTGCTCGACCGTGCGATGCTCTCGCTCGAAAGCCGACCCGGCCTTGCGCTTCGCAACGAATATCAATCGACCAACGCGCTTTCCTACATGCTCGCGCGCATGAAACGCGTCGATCCGTCCGTCGCGTTTCTGGGCGCGTCCGTGTTGCAGGGCGTGACGAACACGACGCCCGAGGAAACCGCGCCGGTGCTCGTCGAGGCGATGCTTCGCGAACAGGGCATCCAGGCGCACACCTTCAACACCGCGACGATGGGCGCGAACTTCGGCGATCAATACGCCATCGCCCGCGCGGCGCTGAAATCCGGCGCGGATGCGATCGTCCTGTCAACGCACTACAAACTCTTTTCGTCGCACATCGCGGTCGGCAATCCGTTGCGTTACCGGGAATTGGCGTTCCACGTGCGCGGGGATCCGAGTCTCGGCGATTTGCGCAAGGACTACGAGATCGACGCGACCGAATGGCTGCGCATCCGCCTGCGCGGCAACCTCGAAAACGTCTGGGCGCTCTACCGCCTGCGCAGCGTTTTCTGGAATTCCGTCACCGGCTCGATGGACTCGCCGTTTGACCAGCTCCAGGACGCGTGGGCGCGGCGCATCGGCGTGAACCTAGAGGGCGACGTGGGCCGCAATGTGCTGCGCAACCTGGATCCCGCGCGCCGCGACCGCACGAACATCTGGAAGGAGATGATCGAGTTTCACCACGAGCGCGAGCGGGAGATCTACGAACAGGTGCACCTGAACCGCTACAACGTGTACCTGCGCCTTTTGCGGCGGACGATCGCCCAGGTGCACGACGCGGGCGTGCCGATCCTTGTCTATCTCACTCCGATCAATCGCGCGTTGAACGACGAGCAGCGCTACTTCACGTGGCAGAGTTTCGACAACTTCCGCGAGGTCGTCGCGCGCGCCGCGAAGGATGAGGGCGCGCGCGTCGTCGATCTGTCGCACGCGATTCCGCCCGCGCATTTCACGGACCTGGATCACCTGACGCGGCGCGGACACGCGATGCTTGCCGAGGCGCTCGCGCCGCCCATCGCCGAGCTTCTGGCGGAGCGCAAGACGCCATGAAGCTGACGAGCCTTGTCGTCATTTTCTGGGGCATCGTCCTTTATCTCGCGCTGCGTTTTCTTGTGCCCGCGCGCTTTCGGCCGAAGATCCTGCTATTCGTCTCGATCTTCGCGATCTTCTCGCAGGGGCCGATCCTGCCGATCGGCTTCGCGTTCGCGCTCGTCACGTTTTTCGTCGTCGCGGCGGGGCAACATTTCGCCAGGCGCCTCTCCGGCCGCCCGCCCGGCGAAACGCGCACGCTGTTGCGCAACGCGATCCTCGCGATCGTCGCGCCGCTTGTTTTCTTCAAGGCGATCATGGCGATCCTGCCGCCGACGTTCGTGCGCCTGGCCGATGCGATGTTCCCGCACGTGGACATCCGCTTTCTCGCACCGCTTGGCATCAGCTACCTGACGTTCCGCGTGCTCGCCTACGTCTTCGAGGTGCGCGCGGGGCGGATGACGCCGCTCCCGTTCGCGAGGCTTCTGCACTATGCCGCCTTCTGGCCGACACTGATCTCCGGCCCGATCGAGCGGCCGCGGCCGTTCGACGAACAGGACACCGCGCCGCCGATGACCTCGCCCAACCTCGCCGAGGGACTGATGCGCATCGCGTCCGGCGCGGTGAAGGCGCTCATGATCGGCGAGTTTTTCGGACGGATCGCCAAGCCGCTGACCTCGCTTACCTCGCCGGACGGGCCATTGATCCTGATCCAGACGAGCGTCGACCAGATGTGGATCTCGACGATCGCGTATTACTTCCACATCTACTTCAACTTCGCGGGCTACAGCGACATCGCCATCGGGCTTGCGCTCGTGTTCGGTTATCGCATCCGCGAGAATTTCGCCTGGCCGATTCTCGCGACGAACATCGCCGCGTTCTGGCGGCGCTGGCACATGTCGCTGACGGGCTGGGTGCAGGACTACGTGTACATCCCGATGGGCGGCAACCGAAAGGGGCCGCGCCGCGCGACCGTCAACACGTTCGCGGCGATGGTGCTCGTCGGCGTGTGGCACGGATTCGGGCTGCACTACGCGCTGTTCGGCGCGTATCACGCCGCGCTTTTGACCCTCTTCCGCTGGTGGCGCACCGGCGGCCGCGACCGAATTCCGCTTCCCGAAGGACGCGGCGGGCGCTCCCTGGCGTGGCTGTTCACGTTCATCGCGATCGTGCTCGGCTGGCCGATCTTCGTGCTGCCGCTCGACATGGCGATCCACGTTTATATGAAGATGTTCGGCCTGGCGTATACCGGGTTTGACCCCAGCGTGTTCCTCGCGCCGGAGATGTTCGAGGCGCCATGACGCTTGACGCGCGTCAAGTCCCGCAAGATTTTCGATCCGGCGTGCGCGGATGGTGGTACGATCGAATCGGGGTGAGCGTCATGATGCCGGTCGGCAACACAAGGCAAGGCGCGAAACGTAGCAACGCGAAGAGGGAGGCGCGCGTGGCCCGGGTGAACGTTCTGATCACCTGCGTGCTGGCCGCCGTCCTCGCGATCGCCATGAGCGCGGCCGCGAAAGATGGCGCCACCGGGCCCGCCGAGTCCGGCAACGCATTGACGCTCGCCCCACGCACCAACGTCGACGATCTCTACATCACCGCGCCCGGAAACTTCGACACGTTCAGCACCGATAGCGGCGCGCTTTTCAAAATGCGGCGCGAAACGCTCTATCGGCGCGGCCCGTTCGATGTCGTTCTCGACGGCGGATCGTACGGAGCATTCTCCACACGCACGCCGTTTGCCTCGCCGTTCGGCGCGCCGTTCGGAACGGACGTCGGATACACCTCCGTCACCTGGCGCTATCACGGCCTGTTCGGCGGCGTCGTCCGTCCGGTCATGCGCATGACCGGCGCGGGCGGGACCGTGGCCCTTCCCGCGGACATGACGGCGAGCGCGTTTGACACCGGGCGCTTCGGCATGCTTGTGCCGGAGGCGGGCGTGGAGATCGTCTACAAGGGCTACGGCCTCGGCATGACGGTGAGCTACCCGCTCGTCAACGCGTGGGACGGAACCGCCGCGGACGTCACCGGCCACTTCCCCGATCCGCGCGACCGGCCGGATGGGGTGAGGTGGGAAGATTTGTGGAAGAACGTCTACCTTATTGTCGAGTGATTACGAATGGGGAATTGGGAATTGCGAATTGGGAATGCCATCGCAACGGGCATAATCGGGAGTTCGCGGTTTTTTGTGACGTGACGATGAGTTGAAAATCGCCGACGCCTCGCGCATCAAGACCGTGAGTCGTTGTTCCCGCTCAATATTACGCATCGCCCCTTATCCTCCTCTTTTTGGAAGCGGTTACTCGCGACGGCATTCCCAATTCGCAATTCGCAATTCCTCATTAATACTGGCTTGGCTGTCCGCCGATAAACTCCCTCAGCACCGAATCGCGCGGCACTTCCTCCGGGAAGATCGACAGGAAAAGGTCGAGGAACTCATAAAGACGGTGCGCCTCCACCCACGCCGGATCGTCCTGCGGCACCTCGAGCAGGAAACGCTTGGCGTACGTTGTCAGCACCGCGTGCTCGTAAACGAGCGCGGTGTTGAACATCAGATCCGCGTCCTCCTGGAACGGGAAGATATACCGCTCCTCGCCCGCGCGCACCGACGCCCACGTGTGGATCGTCTGCGCCGCGGAATAGCCGCGATACAGCCGGTCGCGCACGATGCGGCGCACCAGGCGCGTGTCGGACGTGAACACGCGGTTGTGCTGATCGATCATGAGTTGCGTCAGCGCGGAGACGAAAACCTTGTACTTGCGTTCCGCCGGCACCAGCTCGTGCAGGCGGTCGTTCAGCGCGTGGATGCCCTCCATGATGAGCACCTGGTCGGATTCCAGGCGCAACGGAATCGTCCGCGTGCCGACGCGTTGTCCCGACAGAAAATCGAAGATCGGGCTTTCGACGTCCTGCCCGTCGATGAGGCGCTTTAAGTGCTCGTTGAAGAGCGGGATGTCGAGCGCCTCGATGTGCTCGAAGTCGTACGAGCCGTCCGGGTGCTTGGGCGTCAGCTCGCGGTTGACGTAGTAGTTGTCCATCGACAGCGTCACCGGGCGAATGCCGAGGATGCGCAGATACGTCGCCAGGCGCCGCGAGAACGTCGTCTTGCCCGAACTGCTCGGGCCGGCGATGAGGATGACGCGAACGCGCTTGCGCTCCTTTTCGATCAGCGCGGACGCCTCGACGATGCGTTTCTTGAATAACGCCTCCGCGCCCTCGATGACCTGGTTGATCTGGCCGGAAACGCACGCATCGATGAGCTGCGGCACGTTCGACACGCCGAGGATCTCGTCCTCGCGCCGCGTCTGGACCATGGTGTCGAACAGTTTGGCCTGCTCGCGTTCCGGCGGCGGCGCGGGCTTTCCGTTGCGCAGCGGGAAACGAACGATGAATCCGTGGCGGAACGGCTCGACGGAAAAGCCACGGATCGAGCCCGTCGCCGTTGCGATCGGCCCCCGCAGAAGATCGAAAAATCCGAGCAGCTCCACGATGGACAGGCGCGAGCGCGGCATCTGCGTCACGTACCGGACCTTCTCCATGTGCCCCATCGCCGTAAGGATCTCGACGGCCTCGTCGGCGTACACGGGCCGCGTCTCGATGCGCACGTTGTCGGCGACGATGCGCTCCATCTCCGCGCCGATCTTCCGGACGATGGCGGGCGTCGCCTTCTTGCCCGAAAGCTCGAAAAAATACCCGTGGTGGATGCTCTGTCCCGTGTGGACCTCCGCCTCGGGCCACAGGCGGCGCACCGCCGCATAGAGGATCAGGCAGCACGTGCGGCGGTAGATGAACGCGCCTTCCTTCGTGCCGTAATCGACGGTGCGCGCGGTGGCGTTGCCGCTGATGGTCCGCGCGAGGCTCTCCAGGCGGTTGTTCATGATCGCGCCAAGGGGCGCAAGCTTGCCCGGATGCGGCGCCATGTGCAGATAGTTCTCGATCCGGTCGCCGCGCCTGGCCTTGAAACGCACGCCGTTGAGCGTCACGTCGAAAAGGCGCGCCTCGGCGATCGCGCTCACGTCTCGGATTTCCTGACTCATACGCCTCCAGTTCCCGCGATCCGTGCGGGGGAATCTCGAAGCGTAGCACGAGGGCGTTCGCTGCGAAAACGCGCGGCGGATAAACGACGGCCCGGCCTTGCGTTATCGCAAGCCGGGCCGCGTTGGTTTTCGCGATCGCGCGCCGCGCGCTATTGATCCTTGGTCAGGAACTTGTGGTAGCTCGCCATCCAGTAGGCCGTGATGTAATCGACGCCCGGCCGCGTGACGAGCGGGTTGTCCGATCCGCAAGGCTCGTTCCGGTACGGGCTGCGCTGCCACAGGAAGTCCGTGGTGCACTGCTCGAGCACCGGGTGCGCGTCGATCGACTGTGGATCGACGCTGCCGAAAAGTTCCTCGAGGAACGGATACTGCGTTTGCAGGTTGTCGAGCAGCACGGAGACCGGATCGATCGGCAGGTCGGTCGGATCGACGTAATACACGGTGTTCGGCGCATCGCGGAAATCGCCGAGGTCCTCCTCGAGCTGATCCTGATATTCGGTGTCCGCCGGATTGTAGTCGCCCTGGCTCATGAAGATCGTGTTGAAAAACGCATTGTGCGCCAGGCGGTTGAACGTGTGTGTCTGCGTCTCGAACATGTCGAGAATGTTCGCGTAGTCGTCCGGCGACAGGTACACCTTCCCCAGGCGCAGCAGCGAATACATGTTCTGGTGGCCGAGGTTGTTGCCGTAGAACTGCGCGTAGCGGTTCATGAACGAGATATTCATCAGGCGCAGGAACCCGCGGCGCGAGTCCTCGACCCAGTGACGCACGACATCCGCGAAGCGCTCCTCGCCCGTGATGTGATAGCCGATGAGCGACCACGTGAGCTGCTGCGACGGCAGCACGTTCGGCCCGGCCGTCGTGGGGACGCCGTCCACGTCGGTGATCCACCAGTCCTCGGCGATCAATTCGTCGAGCACCTCGGCCACGTCGTCGGCGATCTGGTCGCGCATCGCCTGATCGTCGATGAGGTCGTACGCGGTCACCATGCCGAAGAACCAGCCGGTGTATTGGTCGCGGCTCGTGTTGCCTTCCCACCAGTCGCCCGCGTATTCGCCGGTTTCGATGTGGTGGCAGTGGTCGCGGCCTTCGCACCACGCGTCGCTCGGGTAGATCAGCGGATCCTGCGGCGCCACGTAGCGCGCAATGAAGCCCGTGCGTCCCGTGACGTGCAGATGGCGCGACAGCGAGGACGCGGTCTTGAGCGCATTCGTTTTTGCCTGCGCGTCGCCGGTGACGTGGTAGCGGAACGCCTGGCCCGACAAGTACGTGCCCGACCAGATCGAGCTGTCGCCGAAATCGCCGTGGCCGGTGATCGTCGTGTGCGTGTCGTCGCTGTAGCTCGTCGTGCCGACGGTGCTGCCGTACCAGGGCTGATGGTTCGCGAGGTGGAAGTCGTCGTAGTCGATCGCCTTTTCGCGCATGGGGCCCGCGGCCGGCGCCTCGTTGTAGGTGTCCGGCTCGATGTTCGACTGCGGCCAGTCCGCGACGAAATCGTCGGCGAAATCGTCGTCGCCCGTATCGTCATCGCCGGTATCGTCATCGAACGTATCGTCGTCGGACGTGTCGTCATCCGCGTCGTCATCGGACGTGTCGTCGTCGGCGTCATCGTCCGTGTCGTCATCGACGCTTGTGTCGTCGTCGGCGTCGTCGTCGTCAAACGACGTGTCGTCGTCCGGCGCGGCGTCATCGTCGTCATCGTCGTCATCGTCGCCACACGAACACGCGGGCAGCGCCGCCGCGACGAAAAGCATGAGCACCAAAAGCCACGGCGTGGCGGTCGCAAGTCGCATCATGAGAGTCCTTTGGTCGAACGCGCGTTTTGCGAACGGCGTTCGTGGTCGTTGAAAAATGCCAAGCCGCTAGGAAGCGGGATAGGGATTTTAGCGGAAGTGAGTCGTAACCGGAAAGAGCGGAACTTTCATGGCGAGGTTTTTCACTCAAAACAGGCGGGATCCGCCTTCGCCAAGGCTACGCCGCCAGGCCGCCTGCGCTCCCGGCCTCCGCGCTCTATGCGCCTTCGCGTGAATCCCTCAATCCTCCGGCGCGAGAAACACCGTCGAAAGCGGCGGGAGCGTGAGCGAAATCGAGTACGGGTGACCGTGCATGGGGATGGGCTCGGCCGCGACACCGCCCCAGTTGCCGGCGCCGCTTCCGCCGTAGGCGTGCGCATCGCTGTTCAGCACCTCGCGCCAGAAGCCGGCACGCGGCACCCCGATGCGATAGCCGAAACGCGGGACCGGCGTGAAGTTGCCGATGACGGCCACCTGCCGCGCGCCGTCGTGCGATGTTCGCAGGAACGACAGGATGGACTGCTCGGTGTCGTTGCAGTCGATCCAGGAAAATCCGCCGGCGTCGAAATCGCGCCAGAGCGCGGGCTCGCTTTTGAGCAGGTGATTCAGATGGCGCACCCACTCCTTCAGTCCGCGCTGGAAGTCGAATTGCAAGAGCCCCCATTGCAGTTCGCCATCGTGATTCCACTCGTCGCCCTGTCCGAACTCGCAGCCCATGAACAGGAGCTTCTTGCCCTGAAAGCCCCACATGTAGCCGTAAAGCGCGCGCAGGTTCGCGAACTTTTGCCAGCCGTCGCCGGGCATCTTTCCGAGCATCGAACCTTTGCCGTGGACGACCTCGTCATGCGAATACGGCAGCACGAAGTTTTCGTGGTGCGCGTAGATCATCGCGAAGGTCAGCTTGTCGTGATGAAATTTGCGGTGAATCGGATCGCGCGAAAAATACTGCAACGTGTCGTGCATCCACCCCATGTTCCACTTGTACCCGAACCCCAGGCCCCCGACGTACGTCGGCCGCGACACCGCCGGAAACGACGTCGATTCCTCCGCGTACGTCGTGCAGCCGGGGTGATACTGAAACACCGCCGCGTTGAACCGCTTGACGAACGCGATCGCCTCCAGGTTCTCGCGCCCGCCGTGGCGGTTCGGGATCCACTCGCCCGCCTTGCGCGAATAGTCGAGGTAGAGCATCGACGCCACGGCGTCCACGCGAAGGCCGTCGATGTGGAACTTGTCGAGCCAGTAAAGCGCGCTCGAGATGAGGAAGTTGCCCACCTCGTTGCGGCCATAATTGAAGATGTACGTGCCCCAGTCCTTGTGCTCGCGCTGGCGCGGGTCCGCGTGCTCGTAGAGGTGCGTGCCGTCGAAATACGCCAGGCCGTGCCAGTCACGCGGAAAATGCGCCGGCACCCAGTCGAGGATGACGCCGATCCCCGCGCGGTGCAGCTCGTTCACGAGATGCATGAAATCCTGCGGCGTGCCGAATCGCGACGTCGGCGCGAAATAGCCGATCGTCTGATAGCCCCAGGAGCCGTCGAACGGGTGCTCCGTCATCGGCAGCAGCTCGACGTGCGTGAATCCCATTTCCGCGACGTATGGCGGAAGCACCTGCGCCATCTCGCGATAGGTCATCCATCGGTTGCCCTCGTGCGGCACGCGCCGCCACGAGCCCATGTGCACCTCGTATATCGAAATCGGCGCGTCGAGGGCGTTTCGCCGCCAGCGGCACTCCGCCCACTCGCCGTCGGTCCATCCATACCCGGCAATATCCCACACGACGCACGCCGACTTCGGCCGAAGCTCGAACAACGTCGCGTAGGGATCGATCTTCTCCGCCGCGAAATCGTGGACGTTCGACTTGATCCCGAATTTGTAGAGCGTGCCCGCGCCGACGCCGGGGACGAATCCGTCCCACACGCCGGAGCCGCCGCGCGAGGAAAGCGGCGTCGCGCCCCAGCGCCAGCCGTTGAAATCGCCGATGACCGACACCTCGCGCGCGTTCGGCGCCCAGACGGCGAATCGCGTGCCCGGAACGCCGTCGCGCGTCGTGACATGCGCGCCGAACTTTTCGTACGAGCGGTAAAAATTCCCCTCGCCGAAAAGGTGCAGATCGTAATCGGTCAGAAACGACGGGTCGTTCATAAAACAAATCGCCGGAATCGAGCGCGTGAATCCACGTGCCTTAATGCACCGAATCGCGCATCGACACAACGCGCGACCGGGAAAAACGCGGCGGCGGGCACGGTTTTCAGCGGTTTGTCGGCCGGAGTGGGTCGACGAGGCGCGCGGATTTTATGTGTTGCCCGACGACTTCGTTCGGAAATGCGAAACGGCGGATAAATCGCCCGTTGGAATGGGGTTATGGGGGAGATCGCGTTTGAACGCGCGTTTCGCGTGAATGTCGCTGTTGATGTCGATCGCATTTGTCGCATCGAGCGCGTCGATCGCGTGCGTCGGTGGACGCGGGGTGCGATAATTCCGCCGGCAAGGCGTCCTGTGGCGACGCATTTGCCGACGCGATCGTGGAACGTTTCAACGGACGGTGTGTACCTCGAGACGCCAGGATCTGAAAATGACGGCAAAAGGCATGCGGGTGCGCGGCGATGTCGGTCGGAACCGGGAGTTGCGCATGCAGGTTCTTTCCAGGCTGTCCGTTTTCGCCCTGATTTTCGCATTCGCGCATGCCGTTTCGATTGGGTGCGACGGCGGCGACCACGGCGTGTCGCGTGACGAAACGGCGGTGGATGACAATGACGACGCCGCGGCCGCGCTACCGGAGGACCAGCCCGAGCCCGGCGGATCGGGTTATTGCTGGGACGGCGTTTGGGAGATCGTCGTCGAATGCCAGACCGTCGCCTTGATTACCGGCGCGCACGAAGTGACTCCCGAGCAGTGGGTCGAGTTGTGCGAATCCGGTGAGGAGATGATCCTTTGCATGGTCGATTGCGCGTGGGCATCCGATAATTGCGGCGACCTGGGATGGTGCGTGAACGACTGCATCCTGGAATATGCGGGAGTCGGTGAGGATATTCCGTGCGACACGGCCATGGAGATCCTTTTTGACGATTGCGGCTGGGAGTCGCCCTGGCCGAGTTGGCCGTTTGACCGCGACCAAGCCGAGGACGGGTGCTGGCAGCAGGATTTGTTCATGGAGTGCCTCGCGGGTTGCGCCTTGAATGGAGACTCCTGCGATACGGTCGAAGACTGCATCGACGAATGGTGCTGGGATCCGGATTAATCAAGGCGCGCCTGCGTTATGCCTGGAGCCGCGGCGTTGCGCGACGGACCGGCCATACGCCCGCGGTGTTGGGCGAAACGCGAAAATTCCGCTAAATTGCACAGTCGGAATGGGGCACATCGGGGGATACGCCATGAGCGCGCGTTTCGTGTGGTTGACGCTGATGATTTCGATCGCGTTCGTTGCATCGAGCGCGTTGATCGCCTGCGTCGGTGGGGGCGGGGACGACGACGACGAGGACGACGAGATCGACGACGAGTTTCCCGGTCCCGGCGGCATCGGCGGCGACGACGACGACGATGACGACGACGATGACGGCGCGGACGACGATGACGATGACGACGACCTGGGCGATGACGACGACGGCGCGGACGATGACGACGCCGTCGATGATGACGACGCGCTGGATGACGATGCCGTGGACGACGATGGGGCCGATGACGACGCCTCCGACGACGACGCGACGGATGACGACGTGTCGGACGACGATCTCTCCCCCGCCACGTGCGCGGAAATCGCCGACGACATGGTGAACGGCTGCCTGGTGGGATTCGGCGGCGAGGACGCGGCTTATCACCAGGACTGGTGCGAGGAGCTCGAAACCTGGCTGGCGCAATTCGCCAAAACGACGAGCCCCACGTGGAGCTGTTTTGACGACTGCGCGCAGACGACCTGCGAGGTCGATTGCTTCAATGCCTGCCTCGACGTGGAGCCCACGGGCGGCTGCACGGTTTCCGTCGACAAGATTTACGACTGCGGCATCGGGTTCGTCATCAACGGCACGGACTACCAGATCTTCGAGGCCGAAATGATGAAGGTCTGCGGCAAAACCGGCCATCCGTGGTCGTGCTACGAAATCTGCGCCGACACCTACTGCCCGGGCGACATCGACACGGCGATCGACTGCATGAATCTCTGCTGAGGGGATTCACCGCGAAGGCGGAAAGAACGCGAAGGTCTTTCGGAAACAAGGCATGGGTCCCTCATCCGTGCTCGTCGCATTGTCGCGGCGATAGAATTCGCTGGCAGAACCCAAGGGAGGGGTATAGTGTGACGTCGTTGCAATGATCGAGGGTGGCCATGAGTCGCTACTTGGTGCTACGGCTTCTCGTCGCTTTTTCGTCCTTGATATCCGTTCCAGTTATTGCGTCGATTGAGCGGTTCCCCCAAATATCGGAAATTTCCAGACTCTCGGACGTATTCGCCGAAAAGAACGTTAGTACGCCTGCCGACGCGAAAGCGAATCCAGGTCTGTCTTGTGCAGGGCGATACTGGGCGTTTGTCCCCATACCGGACGCCGAAAGAGCGACTTGGGCTTTAACGTCGTTTTTAGCGTTTTATGCCTGGTGTGAGACCGATTTGGCACGGACAGACTGCACTCGCGTCGCGTTCGACATGTTTCTCCTCAGTGTCGGCGCGCCCTTGTATCCAAACATTGAAACGATTTTTGACGTTGACGATATGACTTGTCGTGATTTCGCCATGGTGAACTACGAAACGAATTACGGAGAAGCTTCCGCCCATTGTAATCCCGACGATTTTCTCAACTACTTCGCGTGCACCCTTGAAGCGTCGATGACCTCGTTTTTCGAATTACCATGCGATTACTACGAGTGCGTTGGCGACTGGCCGGATTGGCTGCCCCCGGAAGGGTTTACGGTTGCGGCCGCGATCGCGTCGCCGCCGCAAATCAAGCCAGACACACGTTATTTGTTTGAATTCGAAGTCGAAAACACGAGCCCGATGGGAAACGGCAATTGGATCGACGCGGTCAACTTATTGGCGCCGGACCGGTGGCTTCTTCAGCCGGGCGACGCGATTAATCCCCCTTCGTTGCATGGCGAAGGCGACTGGATCAATTCCCTGTCTTACGATCCGCCCGCGATCCGCTGGGAATACGTGCCCTACGACTCCTCGACCGGCGGTGACGTTCGCGAAGGCGAGAAGCAGACGTTTTTGTTCTACGCGACGACCGACAGTCTTCCGGGGCGAAAATTTGAATTTACCGCATGGTCGTACCTTGGACCGTGGTCGACCGGTAATTTTTCCTTGCCTCGCGACCCAGACGACGACGCGGTTGACGACGACGCATCCGACGACGATACGCCCGATGACGATTCCGCGGACGACGATGAAATGTCCGACTATGACGATGACGACGATGCCGCGGCTTCCGGCGACGACGATTCGAGCAACAACGATTCCGCGGACGACGATGACGACGACGATGGCAACGGCGGGTTTTTCAATTGCTGATCTGGCGTTTCACCCGAACGACCGAACCTTCTCAGCGTCCTTAGCGCCTTCGCGGTGAAAACCCTGGCGCGATGAATCGCGCCCCTACGACGTCTCCACCAGCTTCCGGATGCTCGCCTCCGACGGCGGCTCGGCGACGCCGCGCTCGGTGAAGATCGCGCGCACGAAGCGTGCGGGGGTGACATCAAACGCGGGGTTCCGCGCGGCGACGCCTTTCGGCGCGATGACAAGCCGGCCGCGCACGTTCGTCACCTCGTCCTGCGCACGCTCCTCGATGGGGATGTCCGCGCCGCCTTTCGTGGCCGGGTCGATCGTCGACAGCGGCGCTGCGACGTAGAACGGCACGCCGTTTTCGCGCGCGAGCACCGCCACGGTGTACGTGCCGATCTTGTTGGCCACGTCGCCATTCGCCGCGATGCGATCCGCGCCGGTGACCACGAGGTCGACTCCGCCGCGCGACATGATGTGCCCGGCCGCGTTATCCGGGATGATCGTCACATCGATGCCGTCCGCGGCAAGCTCGAACGCGGTCAGCCGCGCGCCCTGCAGAAGCGGGCGCGTCTCGCAGGCGAACACGCGCACCTTCTTCCCCGCCTCGGCCGCCGCGCGCACGACGCCGAGCGCCGTGCCGTAGCCGCCGGTCGCGAGCGCGCCGGCGTTGCAGTAGGTCAGGATCGTCGCGCCGTCGGGCACGAATTTGGCGCCGAACGCGCCCATGCGCCGGCAGGCCGCAATATCTTCCTCGTGGATCGCGCGCGCCTCGTCGATGAGCGCCTCGCGCGCCGCGTCGGGGCCGTCACCGATCGTCCCGGCGTAACGGCGCGTCATGCGTTCGATCGCCCAGAACAGGTTGACGGCGGTCGGCCGCGTGGAGGCGAGAAGCGCCGCCGCCGCGTCGAAGGTTTCGCGCAATTTCGCCGGATCGTCCGGCCCGCGCACGACGGCCTGCGCGAGGCCGTACGCCGCGGCGATGCCGATCGCCGGCGCGCCGCGGACCGCGAGCGTGCGGATCGCGTCCGCGACCTCGTCCGTGTTCTTGCAGGCGAGATAGATTTCCTCGTCCGGCAGCGCGCGCTGATCGATCATCACCACGTCGCCGTCGTTCCATTCGATTGTCTTGACCAACGGTCGGCTCCCCCAATTTCGCGGCGTGATGTGCCGCGGACATGGACAATATGGACAGGATGGACGGGATGGACAACATATTCCGTGCCCAGGCCTTCGACATTTCCCGCGCGCGCGACTATAAGATTCACCACGTTGCCCTTGCTGCCGATAGATACGGGCCGGACTTTTTCGCCGCATTCATGGAGGTGTGCGTGGCGGGGCCGCTGAGCTTCGATCTCGTCGAGGACGACGCGGGCTTCGACCGTCTGGCTGGCGAGTGGGCGTCGCTGCTGGCCGATTCGCCCGCGGACCCGCTTTTTTCCTCGCACGCCTGGTGTCGCGCGTGGTGGCGGCATTACGGCGCGGGCCATATGCTGCGCCTCGCGATCGCGCGCGACGAGGACGGCCGGCTTGTCGGCCTCGCGCCGATGTACCGGCGCACGATGACCGCGCGCGAACTCGAGCGCGAGATGGTCGGTGACGTGCGCGTTCCGATCGCAACGCGCGGCGGGGCCTATCGCGTGCTACAAGGCCTCGGCAACGGCGAAAACTGCTCGGACCTTCTCGGCTTTATCGCGGCCAACGGGCGCGTGGACGAGGTGTGGTCCGCGCTATACGGATTTCTTTCGCGCGACGCCGGCGATTGGGACATCCTCGATCTGGCCGACGCGGACGACGAGACGCCGGGGCTTGAGGCGCTGCAATACGCGGCAATGTCCGGGCGCGTTTCGCGCTATCGCGTGCTGTACGGCGCGCCGTACGCGGACCTGCCGGGCGGCTACGACGCCTACCTAGATACGCTCTCGAAAAAGAGCCGCTACAACGCGCGCAAGAAGGTGAAGCAGATCGGTGTGTATCACAAGATCGGGCATCGCTATCACGAGGACCCCGCCACGCTGCCCGCCGCGATGACGCGCCTGTTCGAATTGCACGAAGAGCGCTGGAAAGCCGAGGGCGGCAGCGAGGCATTTGCCACGGACGCGATGCGCGCGTTTCATCGCGAGTACGCGGCGGGCGCGCTTTCGCGCGGCGAGTTGCGGCTCGGGTTTCTCGACATCGACGGCGAGCCCGCGTTCGTGACCTACGCGATCCACGCCGGCAACCGGTACTACCTCTATCAGCAGGGCGGATCGTCGAACTATCCGAAATACAACCTCGGTTACGCGGCGCTTTCGTTTTCGCTTCAGGACGCGTGCGCGCGAGGCGCGAAACGGTACGAATTCCTGCGCGGCGAGGCGGAGTACAAGCTGCACTGGTCGAACGGATCGCGGCGGCTTGTGCAATTCCTGTCGGGCCGTACGATTGCCGCCATGCGGTTTTTCGCGCGCGCGTTCATCAACACCGACCCGGCCGTGCGCCGCACGCTCAAGCGCGTGATCGAGCGAGGACGCCGTTGACGCACCCATTCCGCACGCTTGTCGCGACCTTCCTTGTCGCCGCCGCGGTGCTGGCGACCGAGATCATCCTCACGCGCGTGTTCAGCGTGGTGATGTGGTATCACTTCGCGTTTCTCGCCATCAGCGTGTGCCTGTTCGGCCTCGGGCTCGGCGCGCTTGCGCTGCACCTGTTCGGCTCACGCATCCGCGCCGGCGAAATGCCACGGCACCTCGGGCGCGCGGCGGTCGTCATGGCGCTTTCGCAGATCGCCGTCGTCGCCCTGCTGCGCACGATGAAGCTCGGCGACATGGATCTTTCCGTCGCCTTCCTCGCGAAGATGTCCGTCGTCTTTCTTGCCGCGTCCGCGCCGTTCGCGGGCGCCGGGTTTTTCCTTGGCCTTGTCTTTTCGCGCGGCGCCGACCGCATCGGCGCGATCTACCTTTCCGACCTCGCGGGCGCGGCGGCGGGGTGCGTCGCGACGATATTCCTTCTGGATGTCCTTGGCGGCGAGGCGGCGCTGCTTGGCACGGCGCTCGTCGCGATCGCGGGCGGGCTGGTCGCGTGCGCCGGTATCGCCCCGCGCGAGGAGACGTATTCGCTCGCCGGCGCGGCACTCGTGCTCGCCTCGATCATCGGCGTCCATTCGGCCACGGGATTTCTGACAATCCATCACTCCAAGGGCAACGACGAGCCGGATCCGATCGTCGTGCGCTGGAACACGTTCTCGCGCGTCATCGCGTACCACCGGCCCCAGATCGGCGACATCATGCTCGAGATCGATGGCGTCGCGCACACGCCGGTCACGCCGTACACGGGCGACGCCCAGGCGACGCAGACGCCGGACGCGAACCTGCAGCGCCTGCCGTACGAGTTTCTCGAAAACGAGGACGTGCTGGTGGTCGGCTCCGGCGGCGGCGAGCACATCCTGACCGCTCTCGCGGCCGGCGCGCGGCACGTGCTTGGCGTGGAGATGAACCCGATCATCATCGGCATGGTCGAGCAGGAGTTCGCGTCCATGGCGGGCGGGCTTTTTCAGGCGCCGAACGTGGACGTGGTGCTCGCGGAGGGGCGCTCGTATATCGCGCGCGCGCCAAAGAAATTCGACGTCATCAACTTCACGCTTGTGGACACCTGGGCCGCGACCGCCGGGGGTGCGTTCGCGCTGACGGAAAACTACCTGTTCACCAAGGAAGCGTTTCACGAGTACTTCGACCACCTGACGCCGCGCGGCATGCTCGCCGTGAAGCGCTGGCGCGACGCGCCGGAATACGTGCTGCGCATGGCGGCGCTCGGCCGCGCGGTGCTCGAGGAGCGCGGCGTGGATTCGCCGGAAAATTGCGTCTTCGTCGCCACGAACGACAAGTTCGCGAACGTGATGATCCGCAACACGCCCTTCACGCTCGACGACATCCACGAATTGCACGCCGATGCCTTGGCGCTCGGCCTTGAGATTCTCTACTCCCCGTACACCGAGACGGGACTGGCCGCCATCAAGCAGATGCTGCGCGCGCCGGTGCTGGCCGATTGGCTTCGCGCGCAGCACCTCGATCTTGCGCCGCCGACCGACAACCGGCCGTTCTTTTTCAACACGCTGCGTCTGTCGGACCTGGCCGAATCGTTCAAGCTGGCGTGGAGCGCGAAGATCCGCAATGTCGGTCTGCTCATCGTTTTCGCCCTGTTCGGCATCGCGTCGGCCTTTGTTGCGCTGCTGATGCTGGGGCCTCTTGTCGTCATCCGCCGGCATCGCCTGTTGCTTTCCGGCCACCTGCGCGCGGCGTTGTTTTTCGCGGCGATCGGCGTCGGTTATCTCGTACTCGAGATCGCGGTGATGCAGTCGTTCATCCTTTACCTGGGCCACCCGACGCTGACGCTCGCGGTGTTCCTGGCGACGCTTTTGGCGTCGAGCGCGGCGGGTTCGGGCGCGTCGTCGTTCCTCGGCAAGCGAAAACCGCGTTTGTCGCTTGTTGTCGTCGTTGTGCTGCTGATCGGCGCGGCGCTGCTATTGCGCGCCGGTTCGCCGCGCGTGTTCGCCGCGACGCTCGGGTTGCCTGTCGCGCAGCGCGCGTTCATCACCGTTTTGCTGCTTTTCCCGCTGGGATTCCTGATGGGCATGCCGTTTCCGCTCGGCGTGCGCGCGGTCAATGAAGACGAGACGGTGCCGTGGATGTTCGCGGTCAATTCCGCGGCGTCCGTGCTGGGCTCGGTGGCGGCGATAGTTCTGGCGATGTCGTTCGGCTTCACCGCGGCGACGCTCGCGGGCCTGGCCGCCTACGGTCTGGCCGCCGCGGTTTATCCCGCGGACGAGGGGTAGCGCTTTCCCTGGGTCCGCCGAACACCCGTTCGGCCGGGCCAATCGCCCGCGAGCGGCGCAGCGATTTCCCCGGGAACGGCGAACACCAGTTCAGCCTCGGAGTCCGCAAACGAAGTCGCCGCAGGCGGCGAAGTGCGCGGGCTGCAACGTCGCGGTGAAGAACGCCTCTGCCGGTGGCGCCACGAGCCCGCTCGCTGGCGCTCGCGGCCACCGACATCGCAACGCGCCTTTTGACGCGGCGGCGCGGTGTGGCGGTTCGTGGCGGACCGCTGGCTGGCGCTCGCGGCACCGACATCGCAAAGCGGCGGTTGTTTGGCGATTCAACTACGTTTCGTTGGGCGCCCCCTTGATGGTGCGCAGGGCACGGCCCAGGCGGCTGATATCGCCGTCGGCGTGCGCGGCGCAAGCCGTCAAACGCAAACGGCTCGTGCCGGGCGGGACCGTCGGCGGTCGGATGGAGCGGGCGAGGACGCCCGCGTCGGCCAGCGCGGATTCGGCCGCGACCGCGCGCGCCTCCTCGACGAGAACGATCGACATAATTGCGCCCGGCGGATCCGGCGTCTCGAATCCCGCCGCGCGCGCCCAACGCGCCATGGCGACCGAATTTTCGCGCAGGCGCGAAACGAGCGGTTCGCCTTCATCGGCCAGAATGCGCAGAGCCTCGCGCGCCGCGCCGACGGCCGGCGGCGGCAACGCGGTCGAAAAAATTGCGGGCCGGGCGGTGTTGATCAAGAGTTCGCGCAGCCGCGCGTTCCCCGCGACAAACGCGCCGAACGATCCGAGCGCCTTTCCGAAGGTGCCGACGACCGCGAAGACCGCGCCGGAAAGCCCCAGCCCGGCGACGCGCCCGCGGCCATCGTTCGTCACGCCAAGGGCGTGCGCCTCGTCGACCACGAGCGCGGCGTCGTGACGCCCGCATAGTCCGGCGATGGCGGCAAGATCGGGCGCGTCGCCGTCCATCGAAAAAATGGACTCGGTGACAACGATGGCGGAGCGCGCGCGGGCACGCTCGTCTTTCAGCTTGTTTTCCAGGTCGTCGAGGTCCGCATGGCGGTAGACGATGCACTTCGCGCGCGAAAGGCGCGCTCCGTCGATGATGCTCGCGTGATTGAGATCATCGGAAAAAATGACGTCGCCCGCGCCGGCAAGCGCGGGTAGAAGGCCGGTGTTCGCGTGCCAGCCGGACCCGAAAAGTAGCGCGGCGTCCTTGCCGACGAAGCCGGCGAGGGCGCTTTCCAGTTCCTCGTATCCGGCGGGATTGCCGGTGACGAGACGGCTCGCGCCCGCGCCCGCGCCGTGGATCTCCGCCGCGCGCGCCGCCGCGTCGATGACGCGCTGATCGTGCGCGAGACCGAGGTAGTCGTTGCCGCAGAAGTTGACGAGATCGCGCCCCGCGACGCGGATCCACGGCCCCGCCGCACCTTCGATCGGAAGCAGCGATCGCCGCCGGCCGGCGGCGTCGATCGCGCGAAGGATGTCGTCGATGCGATCGTCGATTCGCATGGGGCGAACAATAGCGGCGTGTCGCCGGGATGTCATCGCGCGGCGGCGCGCTTGAAATGCGCGGCGGCTTGCCCGTATCCTCGCCGCTTCCGTGGCGTCATTCGTCCACGCAACGCCATGAATCGAATCCGAGCCTTGACGGGAAAACGCCCCATCATGTTCCGAAAATTGTCTTGCCTTTCCGCGGCGGTTTGCGTCGCCGTCATGTTCGCCGCATCGGTTTCGGCGTGCCGTCCCCGGCACGCGGCCAAGCCGCCGCCGGACGATCCCGCCGACCCCACGCTGGCGACCATTTCGGATCACAAGATCACGCGCGATCATCTGGCCTACGTCATCGCCGCGCTTCCGGAAACGGGCTTGAAGGAAGCAAGAACCGAGGACGGCCTGAAAGAAATTCTCGAAACGCAGATCGACCTTGTTGCCTACGCCAAGGAAGGGCGGCGGCGCGGGTTGCAGAACTCGCCCGCCTTTCACGAGGCAATGGATGTCGCCTCGAAGATCATTCTTATCGACATGGCCAAGGACGCCGTCTTTCGCGGTTTGCCGGAAGGCGCCGACGCAGCGGCGTTTCGGGAAGCGTTGAAAGAGCGTGTCGCGGCGCTTTCGCAGGAATACGAGGTCACGATCCACGACGACACGCTCGAAAAGAATCCGCTCGATCTCGAAGGCTCGGCGCCGGTGATCGCCGGGAGGGCGTTCGACCTGGAAATGAATGAATTCATCGAGTGGATCAAAACCCTGCCCAAACCGTTGCGCGAACTGGTCGGGTCCGCGCCGGGGCGGCGCTATCTTGGGCGTCTGTACCTGGAGCAGGAACTTTGGCAGCTCGAAGCGGTCGCAAATAAACGCGACAAGACGCCGGAGTTCAAGACGCGACGCTTCGTGGCGGAGACGAATCTGCTCGGGCACATCACGGCCGAGAAGATCACGGGGACGAACGTCGTGGCGACCTCGGTCGAAGCCGAGGCATATTACTCGGATCATCCGGAGGAGTTCGACAAGCCGTTTGCCGAGGCGAAGGAGGATGCGCGAACCCGGGCCACCGAACGCAAGCGCGCGCGGGTGCGCAAGGAACTCGCGTTCGCGCTGCGCCGCGATCGGTACCCGGTGCGTTATCGGGAGGACGCCATCGCGGCGTTCGACGTAGCCGCAGCCATCAAACGCGTTGGCGACGCGCCCGACGCGCCGCTTGTCTCGGCGGCGGTGGAAGGCGTGGACGAGTCGGAATTGGTGTTGCCGATTTTGTCGCCGGGCGGATAAGTCCGAGATTTGAGGATCGAGGTTCGTCGACGGCGCGAAGCGCCCAGATGGCGAGCGTCCGCGCGTTGACCTTGATCCTTCCGCGCCTTGCGCGAAGCCAGGGACGGGCTCGGGCGGTTGCCGGCGCGGAGCCGGCATCATCGCTTTTTCTCCGGCGCCGCCACGTGCGGCGGCGAGCCGTTGGCCGCGACGCGATCCGGTTCGGCGGACGCGAGCACGGATTTTTCGGCGGCGCCGGCCGCCGATTCGCCGCGGGCGGCCGCGGGCGCCAAAGCGCGCGGCGCAACGAATAGCCCGTCGCCGAGAATGGCCATGAGCGCCGATGCGAGCTGGCCGACGCGCGGGCTTTCGTCGCGGCTTTCGCCTTCCAGAAACCAGTTCATTGCCTCCTTCACGGCGCCAAGTACCGCGTAGGAGGCGATCTCGATATGCAGTTCGCGAATCGCGCCGAGGTCGCGCCCGGCGACGAGTTGCCGAAACACGACGATGCGGAAGTCGTGGAAAAAACGGTCGGCGCGCTCGCGCAAGCGCGCGTCGCCGTCGATGGGCGCGGACACCAGCACGCGCATGAGGTCGCGCTCGGACAGCAGGATGCGCAGCACGCGCGACAGCGTCACGCGAACGCGCTCGCGCGGATCGACGCGCGTTTCGGTGAGCGCGATGCGCCCGGCTTCGTCGGCCAGGCATTGCAGAAGCTGCGTCAGCATCTCGTCCACCACGCCGTATTTGTTGACGAAGTATTGATAGAAAGCGCTGCGGCTCATCCCCATTTCGGTCTGCAGATCGTGGACCGTCGTGTTTTTGTATCCACGGTGTGCAAAAACGCGTATCGCGGATTTCATCAGGTCTTCCCGTCGCTGGCGTGCTTTGTCGCTCATTCGGCTTGCGTGATCCGGTAAAAATTGCGGGCGCCAAATCGACGGGCGCGGCTGCGTGTAGACAGCCATGCGAGCCTCCTCGTTGATTTTCTTGCCTGCCGTGGGCGCCCGGCTGGCGATTGCCGTCAATAACTGCAACCGCGGTGCCACGGCGCGTGGCCCGTCGAATACCACGGAATTACGCCCCTGATGCGACAGAAGGGGTCGTTGTGTCGTTCGAAACGGCGCGGTGACTTGTTTGATTTTCGGAGCCTGTATCCGGAAATCGAATGCGGAGGTCAGCGCGGGTTTGCGTACCCGCGCCCTCACGGTCGCGGTTCCAACCGTATTGGGGACGGGAACGCGAACGGAATCGGGATTGGGAACAGGATGGGGGACGGAATCAGATGAAAGGATGCGCCGGGCCGGGTTCCGGGCCGATGACGCGCGCGACGGCCGCCGCGTCGACGACCGATGCGCCCGCACGCTTGAGCGCCGCGGCGCACGCGGACACGGTGGCACCCGTCGTGATGACGTCGTCGACCAGCAGCACGCGCGCGCCTTCGGGGATGGGACGCGCCGCCTCGAACGCCATGCGCACGTTTTCGCGTCGCGCCTTTCGCGGCAGCCCCACCTGCGGCACGGTGGGCCGCGTGCGGACAAGCGTATCGCGCCGCAGCGGCAAGCCCGTGGCCGCGGTCAGGCGCCGCGCGAGAAGGAGGGACTGATTGAAACCGCGTTCGCGCAGCCGCCGGGGATGCAACGGGACGGGGCAGACGAAATCGTATTCGCGCGGATCGAGACCGAGCGGCAGCGCGTCGGCCAGAAGCGACGCCAGCGGCGGAGCGCAAGCGACGCGGCGGCGGAACTTGAACGCGATCAGCGCCTCACGCAGGGGTCCTTCGTATCGCCACGCCGCGCGGGCGACATCAAACGCGGGCGGCGAGACGATGCACTCGCCGCAGGGGCGATCGCCCGTGCCGCCCTCGAACGGCCAACCACACGCGCGGCAAAACGGCGGCGCCACCGGGCGCAGTGCCGCGCGGCATTCGACGCAAAGCGAGGCGTGCCCGCCGCCGGCGAGCCTCCCGCAAAACGCGCAAACGGGCGGCATGACAGCGTCGAGCACCCCGCGCAGGGCGCGCCGGATCGGGGATTCGCGATAGAGAAGGGGGGCCGGCCGCACGGCGGAGGGTCAGCGTTTGAGGAAACGATCGAACAGGCCGCGCTTTTTCTGCTTGCTCTGCTGTTCCTTGAGCTTGATGAGACGAAGCTCGCGCAGCGCCTCGATGGAATTGGGGTTGCAGATCAGCGCCTTTTCGTACTGCTTTTCGGCGAACTCGGCGAGGCCCTGCTGTTTGTAGATCGCGCCGAGGAAGAGGTACGCCTTTTCCGTTCGCGGGTTGATGGAGATGGCGCGGTTCAGCGACTCGCGGGCCTCGAACTGCAGGTCGGCCATGGAGTCCTTGGGACGCAGCGTCATCTCCTCCTCGTCGGGGTCCTTCTCGAAGGGGATGTTATAAAGCGCCCACCCGTAATACGCGACGTATTCGGGTTCGTTCGGCGAAACCTCGAGCGACTCGCGGAAGGCATGGGAGGCGCGCGTGAAACGCTTGTCTTTCAGGAATTGCAGGCCGGCCTGGAACCGCTGTTCGGCCATGATGACGCGCCGCACGCCGCTGACGCGATCGCCGGCTTGATCTTCTTTCGTCTTGCCGCCCGCCAGTTCGCTTTTGTACTGGATGATCTTTTCCTGCGTGTTCAGCCGATCGTACGCGTCGCTGACCGCGCGGAAGATGTCCTCGACCTTCGCCTTGATTTCCGGGCTCGACTTTCCGAAAAAGCGGTCGGGGTGGAATTCCTTGGCGAGCCGATGATACGAGACGCGAACCTCGTGTTCGGTCGGATTGTCGCCGACGCCGAGAACCTGAAAATCGCTCGCGTCCGCGAGCTTTTCGTAGAACCTGATGACGCGCTCGCGCGTTTTTGCCTCGTCGCCGGCGCGTTCAGATTCGCGAACATGCGAGGGAAACGAGGTGATCGGCTTGCCTTCGGGCGGTGTCATGTCGCCGCCGGCGTCCGCCGCCGCGGGCGAGTCGGCCGCCGGCGCCTGCGCCTCGGAAACCTCTTGCGCGAGCACGTCGGCCGCGGAGACCGGTTGCGTCATGGATTCGGCCAGTAGCTGTGCGTCCTGGTCGTCCACTTCCGCGCGCGTGAAAAAGCGCGTTTGCGGCTCCTCCCTTGATTCCAGGACGGTCTCGACCATTCCGCTGACGATCAGTGTGTAGACAATCTGGTACGATCGCTCGACCGGCAGCGGCGTGACGCTCATGAGATCGCGGACCGTGCGCGTGCCGTCGATGCTGGCCAGAAGCTGCGATTCGGTGGGCGTCAGGTCGAGGTCCTGAAAGCGGTAACGCCGGTCGGCGCCCAGATGCAGGAACTTGTCGGCGTAGCCCTCGATGATCGGTTCCAGGCGGTCGAAGCGGTAGTGGCGGCGGATGCCCTCGTTGATGATGTTCGCGACCGACATATCGACGTTCTGGATATCGCCGGTGACGCTGTTGTCCTCGGCGAAACGATAGGTGCCGGCCGACCAGGAGAAAATTTCGAACAGCTTGTCGCGCACCTGCATGCGCAGGTAGTTGACGACCTGCTGCGGGGACATCGCGTCCATTTCGATGAGGACGGTTCCGATCAGGCGTCCGCTTTTTTGCATGCGCGAGACCGCCTCGTCGCGCTGCTCCTCGGTGACCACGTGCTGGCGAACGAGGTAGTTTCCGAAAAACTCGTCCTCGATGTTCGTCGTGACGGAAACGGGGTAGCCGCTCATCACGTCGATGCGCTTTTCCTTGCCGTCCGAACGCACCGTCAGGCGGCCGGACTTGTTGAGCACGTAGAGGTCGTGAAGGAGTTCGGGAAACGGGACGGACGCCAGTTCGCCCTCGAGCACGACGGGCGGCAATTCCGGGCGTTCGACCTCGGCCGGCATCACGGGTTCCCCGGCGGCATCGATTTCCCGCGGCAGGGGGGTCTGGTCGCGGCTGGCCAGGAAGCGGTTGACCAGATCCATGAGGCGCGAAAGCTGGAACGGCTTTTCGACGAACTCGTCGGCGCCGTATTTGTTCTTGGCCTCGAGCTGCATTTTGGGGGTCTTGTAAACGGCGCTCATGAGGACAATGGGCGTGATGCGGCCCTCGGGCGTCGCCTTCAGCCGGCTGCAAACCTCCCAGCCGTTCATCTTTGGAAGCAGGACGTCGAGCAGGACCAGGTCGGGACGGACCTTGGCGAATTCGGTCAGGGCATCCTCGCCGTTCCGCGCGGTGAAGACTTCATAGCCCTTCGCGGAAAACGACGCATGCAGGATTTGACCGATGTTGCGGTCGTCGTCCACGACCAGGATTCTCGGCGGCATATTCCCCCACTTGTTCGGCACGTCGCACCAAGACCGCCAACCGGGCCCCCTGTCTCGACAATCCGGGCGCGAAGGGGCGCATTATAGGCAGCCGCGCTTGGAGCGCGCAACAGCTTGGCCTGATGCAAATCGTTGCTTCGTGCCAAAATTGTTGGCGCCTTGATTCCTCGCCTACTCCGTGCACCACGTCCCGGTGGGATTCGTCGCGTAGACGCTTTCGGGATAGACCACGGGCGCGACGGCGACCGAGCCGGCGGGGAGGTCGCCGATTTCGTGGACGAGCGCGTTCGCATCGGCGTCGATCGTCAGTTCGTATGCGCCGGGCGTGAGGTTGAAGGCGAAAAACACCGGCGAGTCGGGGTTGGTCCCCTCGCCGTTGTACGGCCCGCCGGACGAAACGTCGCTATCGTTGTTTAAAGGCAAGCCGGTCTTATCGACACTCAGGCAGCGAAGCGCGGAGATTGCGGGATCGAACGTCGCCTCCGAGCAGCCCACGGTTTCGAATGCGTCCCCGTAAAAAAACGCGAATGGGCGCGCCGATCCGCCGCCACGCTGGGAAAGCCTGTCTCAACGAACACGAAGACACCGAACACATCGCAAGGGCGCCTTTGTACGCACACCGGACGACCCCTCGCGTCCGATTCCCTACTCTCCAAACTCGAATCTACCGTCAACCGCCGACTCCGACCAATGCCCATCGGAAGACCGAAGGTAAAGCAAAAATAGGTGACTGTCCCCTATATTTTATGCTACGTGAAAAACGCGATCTGCAAAGTGACGAAACAGATGTTTTGTGGTTCAGCCGTGCGGTTTCGACATGGCCGGGAAAAACAAAATATCCTGATGGTTCTCCAAACTATAACGAAGATTTGTATGGCACGTCTGTGTTTCATGGTGTACTCAATTTCTGCGAATTGCGTAAAAATCTCAATGGCCCATCCGAGGATTGCGCGAATGATTAGCATGATCTAGAATGAACATCCGCATCCTATATTGGATTCTTCGTCATCATCTTCGTTTTTACCTTCGCCGTAAAATAATCGATCGGCCCCGTTGTCGCTGTTGCCATCTGTTGGTTGCGTCGTTGTCGTATTCGACTGGACGGTTGTGGAAGTAGTCGTAGTTGTGGTAGAATTAGAAACGTTTCCTGACTCATAGCCGAATACCCAAAAGTATATTTCACCCGGTATAAACTCCGAGTAGTAAATACCGACATAGTGCAAGTCATCGGATCCGTCTCCGTTAACGTCGCCACTGGCTGCATTCGAAATGGCAAGTTGCTGCGGATCACTAATAAGAGCGGACCAAGAAATATCATTTTGAATGCCGGACGCAGAGCCGGTGATGTATCCGAGATACGGCACCAGATCTTTATCATTAAGCCAAGTTACTATTAAGTCGTCAAATATATCGCCATTAAAATTCGTGGAATTACTTCGATTGCTGTAAAATAATGTGGCAGGTCCAACTGGAGAGCCGTCATCGGAGAATAGATTTAAGGTTTTGGAGTATGAGAGGTCGTCGAATCTCAAATTATTCCCGTAAAATATATAAATAATATCTGAGTCGGTGCTCGCTAGGTCATCAACGCCATCGCCATTAACGTCGCCGAGGTGGAACACGGATAGCCAATCATGGAAATATTGATTGTCACTATTTATAATAACATTTGGTGATTGAGGTAAGCCGTATTGCGATCCTAGGAAAAATAAAATCTCTGCAGGATTGGCAAGTCCACAAGTAATTGCTATGTCGTCGTATCCATCGTTGTTGAAGTCGCCCAAGGGAGTAATCTGCGCCCATAGTGCATCACAATCATCGTACGAATATATCCAAGAAGGTGTGTTGGAAACGCCCGCATTGGTGCCATGATAAGAAGCTTGGACGACGACTTTTTCTGCGTCGGTGCGCGTGCCTTCGAGAGACTGATACTGAATGATTAAATCGCCAAAACCGTCTCCGTTAACGTCAATATTGTCGGCGACGACTTGGCCATAATTCCGACGACTGGCATCGCCCGTGAGAATCGTTGCTGATTCAATTTGAAGCGAATCTCCATACAATATAACGACGCGGCCAGCTGCTCCATTGTTGTCATGCAATAGATTCCAGCCTGGATTGGGCACTACTAAATCATCATACCCGTCGTTATTTAAATCGCTCCCAATAATAGCGTAGCTGCCATGCGCGGATTGTAGAAATATGTCATAATTATAATCACTGGTTAAACCTTCAGTTGACCCAAAAAAAATTAGCAATCTATCGCCACAATCAATGACGAGATCTTCGAAATCGTCCCCATTCAGGTCGAACCCTCCATATAAGAAAGCACAATCATATCCTCCGTCAAAATCCCAATTCGGATTGTTTGGTAAAAGGAATTCGGCGTTTGCGGCGACGGCCAACATGCGATAAACTATAAAAAATCCCAATAGAACTTGGGGAAAATGGGACAAGCACCGACTTTCGCGCACCGATTTTTGACGTTCTTTCGGCGTCCGCGAATTCGCCCGCAACGCGGATTTCGGATCGGCTGCGTTTCTCACGTTCCCGCCCCTCCCGATTTTTCGGGTGAATCTTACCGCATTTTGCCGAGCGAGGAGAGAACGGATGTCCGGGTGATGTGCGCGTTTTTGCGGTGTTTATCCCGATCCGGGCGCCGAGGCCTCGCCGGACTCGGGTTCGGGGGGCTCCTTGCCCTGACCGGCGGCCTTGGCCGCGCGCGTGAAAGCAGCCTCGTCGATGCGTTCCTGCTCGTATTCGTCGATCCACCATTCGCCGTCCTTACGCATCATGCGCGTGGCGATGATGGCCCATTCCACGACGTCGTTTTCGCGGCGATAGATCAGGATTGGGAAGCGGCAGCGGCCCTTTCCCCGGTCCGCCGCTTCTACTGCGCAATACGGCGCCTCGAACAGGTGCGGGATGTCGTAGGCGGCGATCGGATTGCCGCGCTTTTCGACCCGCTCCAGGTTTTCCTTCCAGGACGCGCGCTTTTGCGGATCGAGAAACAGCACCGCCGCGTCGCCCGCCCGGCCTTTGGCGATCGACTCAAAAAACTCGCGCATCCGAAGCATCAGCGTGCGCTCGGGATTCGGATCCGGCGCGTCGGACGCCGCCGCCACGGGCATTTCGCCCGGCATCGGTGTTTCCCCGGCCGCGGGAGCGGCGCTCGGGGATTCGATCGCCGAGGGCGGCGCGGCCTTCCTCGGCTGGAAGGCGCGATACGTCACGAAAACGCACGCCACCGCGAGCACGGCGATCGCGGCATCCAGGCCGCGTTTGACGCGCGGGTTCATGGCTCGCCCGTCTCGCCCGCGGCGGGCGGCGTCTTCGCGGGCGACCCGGACCAGTCCGGCGCGGCGACGAGGTGGAACAGGAGATAGATCGCGAGCACGGTGGCGATCGCAATGCGCGCGATAAACCCGCGGTCGCGGGGACGCTGCCCGGGGATTTCGCCCTCGGCGCTCATCAGCGAGCGGGCGATGTTGTCGAGCGGGTTGTAGGCGACGACCTTCCTTGGCGCCGGATCGCCAAAACGCACCGCCGCCATGGCGATCAGGTCGCCGTCAGCCTTCTCGCCGCCGCCCGTCTCGTCGTCCACGTTCGCCGCCTCGATGCACAGCATGTCGCAGGCGGCCAGCAGATCGCCCTCGGCGATGCGCGAACCCATGGCGGTATTGTCGACGCGGCGCACGAGCCCGCCGGAGCACAGGACGTAGTGGTCGCCGCGCTTGACCGGCAGGGGCCCCTGCGACGCGACTTCGATGACCGGCTTGGCGCCGATCGTCCGAAGCAGCGTCCGCGCGAACGGGTGGTTTTTGGCCTCCTGGGGCTTGAGCAGCGCCTGATCCACCATCTGCTGCGCCTTGGTGTGGTCTTGCGTTACCTGCTGGAAGAGCCCGTCGCGAAGGAGGTAGAGCCGCGCGTCGCCGACGTGGGTGTAAGCCGCGCGATCGCCGGAGATGAACAGGCACACGATGCTTGCGCGCAGGCCCTCGTCCTGCATTTGCTGGCCGGCGGCGAACAGGGCGCCGTTGACCTCGCCGACCACGCGCGTCAGGAAGCGGCGCGCGTCGTCCATGGGGATCTCGCGGAAGGCCCGCTCAAAGCGCTCGCGGATGAGCTTGAAGACGCGCGGCAACTCCTCCGCCGGCGACTGCGGCGTGCACAGCCAGATCAGCGTGCCCTGCGGCGACTCCAGGACGCCGGCGGCCTCCTCGGCGCCCTCGGCCGCGGCCGACGCATGCGTTTGGGTGAGGGCTTTAGCCACCTCGGATCGTCCTTCGCCAATCGGGTTTCGAGCGCTCCGCGCGGCCTGCCGGCCGAAACGGCGCGCGCAACTTAGCACGGGCGGGGCGGGGGATGAAGGGCGCGAAACGGAGCCGCGACCGCGCTCCGAGCAGGGGAGCGGGGTCACATGCGGGCGCCGCCTAGATCAGTCCTTTCTCACGGAGGATCGCAATCCATTCCTCGCGGCTGATCGTGCAGCGGGCAAGAGCCTTTGCCTGGTTTTGCGAGACGTGAATTTGCGCGGCGACGAAATTGTGCCCCAAATCGCGACGTGAGCCTCGCCGGATTCCAAACTGGATCACGTTTCGGCCGTCAATCCTGATACGCGCGATGTCGTGCCTGCGCCCGGAGACGATTTCGGCCTTCAGTTTTTTTGCGATCGCGTTTGCGTCGTCCGTGGTGATCACAAACTAACGCCGCGAAATGAACGCACGCAAAATCGCGAACTGACGTTTGGGTTCCGGGCCGAGCTCGCCGTCCGGCGTTTCCGACAGCGTGTCGAAAAAATCGAGGATGAGCGATTTCAGGTTGTCCACGGCGTCTTGGGGCGTTTCGCCGGACGTGCTGATATTCGCTTCCGAAAATGTGGCGACGTACCCGCTTTCGTCGGCGCTGACCACAACCGGGATCGGCCGGGCGATGGAATACGGCTCCGGCGCGAACGAGTCGATCGCCGTACGCGTTTCGCCCTCGCGCGAAGGGATTTCAGCAACGTTACCCACGACGGCCATCCTTATGATTACACGCCAACGCACCGACGGCGGCGCCAAAAAGCAATATAACACGAATTCTTCTGAGCCAGGCAGCGGCATCTTTCTCGCCTTCCCGGCAATCGGAGCCACGACCGAAAGAGAGCAGGTCGCATGCGGGCGCCGCCCGCCGTCGTCATGTTCCGGTGCGCGCATCGGTACGCGCGCCTTGTAACCCCGACCACGGCGGACGCCGTGCAAGGCTTGCTAACGTCAGGTTGCGCGCACGTTCGCGCGGCGTTTTTTCTCAACGTTTCAGGGGATTTTTTCTATGAAAGGCCAAAAACACACCGCCGCCGGCGCCAATGGCGGCACCGAACTTTTTCCGGAGGATATTCAGGAATTGCGTGAATCGCGCGGGCTGACCCGCGAGGAATTCGCGCGCGTGCTTGGCGTGCGTCCGGGCACGCTGGCGCGCTGGGAGGAGGGCTGGACCAAACCCCACGGCGCCACGCGCGCGGTGCTGAATGCCATGCTCGCCACGACTGCGTGGACGGGGCTCAAGACGCTCTCGCGCGTCGGACCGCTGCTTGGCGTCGCGTTCGGCGGGTACGTGCTGTATCGCCTGATCAGGGAAAGCAGGAAATAGAAAGTAGAAAAGAGAATAGAGAGAGCGGCCGTGCCGTTTGGCGCGACCGTTCTCGCGCATGGGTTGTTTTCCTTCCCGCGCCGCGCCAGACGGTTTGAACGATCGTTCAAATATTTTGAATATCCGTTCAAGCTCACACGCCGCGGATCATGATCATGCCGCGGACGATTCGACGGTGCGGCAATAAACGCATAACTTGGCGAAATCAAAAGTGATTTTACTCGCGCAACAAGCGCTTGACACCGGGAAAAAAAAAAATGGGTAAATGTCACTATGCAATGAAGGCGAAGCGGCGCGTGGACGCCGGATTTGGGCGAGTCACCGAGGCTAAACGAAAAACCGGAAGGAGCGGGTTATGGCAGACTTTTATGTTAGTGCGGACCGGCCGGACGACACGGGCGATGGCTTAAGCTGGGCCACCGCGAAGCAGACGTTCACGGGCGTTTTCAGCCTGATTACGGGGCTGATCACGGACGTGACGACGATCCACGTGAAGGCGGGCACGACCAACCCCTATACCGGCGACGCCACGCTTCGTGGTATCCTGTGCGTCGGCGAAAGCTCCTTATTGAGGATCGTCTGCGAAGTGTTCAACGAGAACAACTACAACAGCACGGACGGCAGCCCGTTCAATCCAACGGACGGCGTGGGGACGTGGAACCCCAAGGAGACGCACACGACGGACCTGCGCCTGAAGCTTGAGATCGTCGATTCCAACGGCGTGCAGATCGACGGGCTGGCGTGGAATTCCGAAGACGGCGAGGCGCCGCTCAAGATCGAAGGGCAAAGCAACGTCTTGCTTCGCTATTGCGAGTTTCGCGGCCTGGAATCCGGGCTTCAGGGCATCTTCGGCGCTCTGGTGACGGCCGAGAACTGCTATTACGTGGAGAATGGAGTCGGCATTATCGCCGGGTTTCGCGCGATCGTTCGCATAGTCGGCGAGTCCTACGTCGAAAACCCGCTAGGAATGGGCGCGTGGGCGGCCGGCGACGCCACGCTGTTTTTCAACGCGTGGGACAACCACCCGCGCACGAAATATAAGACGCTGATGCAGGTGACCGGCCCGCGCAACGCGGATTTTTCGATGATCCTGGCGAACACGGGAGCGACGGTGTTCGTTCACGGCCAGGACTTCAACCGAAATACCACGGAGATCGGGCACGTCCAGATCGACTTCGCCGTGACCTCGCTGAATCCGGGCGTCACCGGGATTCGGCTGGAGACGGGCGCGCTTCTCGCGGGCGGGGAGAACATTTCGTACACCACGCGCGACCCGGACGGGAAGACGATCGAGTTGCCAAAGGCGCAGCAGGTGCGGTCGGAATCGAGCCGCCTGACGACCTCGACCCGAAACAGCGATTCGGGCTTCTGAGGCAAGCGCGATGACGACGAAGTACATTTCCCTGCAACCGGGGAAGAAGGTGTTCGTGTCCGTCCCCCCCGAAGAACAAGGCTTTGTGAAGGCGGGGGACGGGTTGGTTGAATTAAGCAGCATACAATCGCAACTTAAAGAAACCACTCGAAAACAACGAATCGCAAACATTCTTGAATATTTGCAACGACGAGGTCTCGCCGAATTAGCTGAATCCGAACTCGTTAATGTGCCAAGGTTAGAATTTGAAGTTATTATGCCGCATCCTCCATGGTATATGGGGTTTGTTCAACACACACATATATCGGTGACGTCTCAATGTAGTCGATCTAATGCACTGGGCTCAATCATTTTCGGTCATAATTCGATTCACGGGTGTGCGCGCGAAATGCGAGTTCGATTTCCGAGCGGCGGCGAAGAATTCGTCTATCATATAGCGACAAATGTAACAAATCGCGTTAATCAACCATCGGCACAGGAGTTGAACATCATATTTCAACAATTGACCACAACTGGAATCGACGTCGATCCAATAATTTACGAGTTTATCCAGCAGGGATCGGGTGACAATCTTGGCAGGCCCGTAACCAGTTACGGCGATGTTGTTGTTTGGAATCGCGACATTTGGGAGGGTTGTTATGAAGATCTTACGCGTTATAATCGATTGTTTGACCTGAATCCAGACGAGTTCTTGTCAGGATTTCCTCCAAACGCTATGGGGCTTTTCGGCGATTTTTTTGATAGCATTGCATTTAAAGCTCACGATCAGGGCGATGGCTTAAGTCTGCCCATAACGATTTATCGGATTGAAATAGTACTAAATAATATAACAATATTTGATTACGATGCCTTGGGCAACAGTTCCCTTGATCCAATTGTACTGCTGCCCAGAGACAACATTCCGCCTGTGTCCTTTAAGGACGGGATTCGGCGATATCGACTAAACACCCTTCTGCCTAGATTTTATGAGCCGTCCACGAGCAATAATAGTGATCACGCTATCAGACCGGAAATACTCGTTGGTCAAGCGTATGCGAGCCCCATCGTGCAGTCGTTTGTTAAAGAACTCGGATGTTCGTGGCTACCCAAATACGGCGATGAATGGTTCAATTTTCAAAATTTCCCTCCGTATCGCGGCGGACCGAGAAACTGGAGTTCCGAGGGAAGTATTTACTTTCTATTGAAGGTGGCCGCCGAGCATGATTTTATCAGTCGCGATGTTATTAATGCGATAGTTCGGCGAGAAGAAGTAACGTGGCCAAGAACCTACGGTTATGGCGACTTGATGGATGAATATCATGATCTCGATCGGTATATATCACCGAGAACTCTGCGTTGGGATCGACTGGGACAATTTGTATTGCCCGGTTTCCCGGCGTATACGAACGGCAACCCCGACGCCGAACCTGGCGAGGCTGGCCCGATGCACATGGGTATATTTTTGTATTGGCTGAAGCCGCCTCATGTCCCTATCGTCTCGTTTCCGGGTCATCCCTACAACGATCCCTACAACGAAGATACGTCGTTGCCTTTCGCAAAATTTGGAGACCAAATGGCGTCGTATTTTGATCCAAATGCTTCGGTAAATCGATTTTTGACAATAGGCGCCAATCAAGGCGGCAACATTGGGCGAACGGTATCTTATGCCGTATTTAATATTGTCCGCGTCAACGATATATTTTCTCACCGGCTTTGGTTTCAGCAAGCGCGTAATAATCCGTATCGCAGGACACTGATCTGGGCAGAGTATCGGCAAAGTGACGAGTATAATCGCGAGGATGGATTTGCCATGCCGTTTGGGCCGCCGCTTGAGCCGCATTTAAGGAGGCGGTGAGGATGTGTTGGCGAATGGTAATAGCCAGTTCTATGCTAATCTTGTTTGTCTGCGGCGGCTGTATTGATGCAAAAGAAAACGGTGATAAAGACGATGACGAAGGTGAAGGCGATGAGGGCGATGCAGATGGTGAGAATGTCGATGACGATGAATGGGAGGATTGCAATTACGGGATAGTGATTGGCGTAATTCGAGTGTTAAACGAACAAGCGGTCGATAAATACAATATTGAACCCGGTCCTCTGGAGAAGGTGCTTGTCCAAATAGGGGACGCCAAAGAGAATATATTGTTCTGGAGTGGATATAGTGATGAGTTGGGTATGGTGAACTACGAATTTGATGGTTTATCGTGGTCGTATCGAATGGACTTTAATTGGGTTTACGAGCCACCTAATGGGGATCCATGGTCTCGATGCTGCGGCGGCAAAATCATCCATAAAGATCTGAAGTGCGATGCGGAGAATGACGATATTGAGGTCGTGTTGTCGATCTGGTGCGATACGGAAATGTGCTAAGGGATAACAGGGACAGTCCCGAATGGCGCTAAGATAAGCCTTTTGCGTATCGGCTTCGGTGCTGGATTTCGCGGAGTTCGTGTCGGGCGTTTGTTGAGGATTTGGTAGTTTTTCGGTCGTCGTTTAAGCGTTCAGGGGTTCGGTTCGGTTAGGCCTGTCGGGGACGGGGTCGCGGCCTATTTGAAACAGCGCTTTGTTCGCGAGTAGAAAAAATTCTCCCTGCGGTCGGATCGCTGTGCGGTTGGGGAGGCCGCTTGCTCACGCGTGCGGCTCTGTTTGCAGTGCTGGCGCACGGGCGACGTGCGACTCTGTTTGCGCCGCGTGCGCTTTGCTATCCTGCGCCGTCTTTCCTTTTCGGGAGAGGGTGCATGAATCCGCTTCGATCCGCGGCGCGGCGCGCGGCGCTCCTACATCTGCTCGTATGGCTTGGCGTCCTTGCGTTGGTCGCCGCCGCCGGGTGTTCGTGCGGCGACGATGACGACGACGATGATGCCTCGCCCGACGACGACACCGCCATCGATGACGACGACACCGACGACGACGACGCCGACGACGACATCGACGATGATGACGACGCCGACGACGACGACACTTTCGATGACGACGATGCCGACGACGACACCGGCGATGACGACACCACGCCGCTTGGCGATCCGACCTACGGCTTCATCCTCCTGGACGACAATCGCGAGCACATCTCGGAGGCGCTTTCCGCCGCCGTCGAATACGGCATGGACAACGTGCAGCTCTCGCACGACATCATCATGGACATCGACGAGATCAACGAGAGCCCCGCGAAGGCCGTCGAGATCAAGGACATCGCCGATGAGGCGCACGCGCTCGGGCTTAGCGTCTGGGTGTGGGCGCACGAGTTCGCGCGCGAGTTTTATGTGTTGTGTCTCGATCCCGACGACAAGCTCTGGGAGAGGAGGCGCAAGGCGTATCGCGACGCGCTTTCCGCCGTGCCCGAGATCGACGGCGTCATCCTGATGTTCGGCAGCTCCGACGTGGAGCCGTGGTATGCCGTGTGTTTTTGCCAGTGGTGCGTGGATCAGCCGGACACCGGCAATCCGCTGCTCGATCTCATCAATTCCGATCCGCCCGCGCGCCTTAAGCAGATCTACGACGAGGTCGGCGGCGTGGTGATGGACGAGTTCGGCAAGGAGTTGCGCGTGCGTACGTTCATGCACCAGCGCGCGGAGATCGAGTGGCTGCGTGAGTCGCTTTCGACCTACGGCGATCATCGCCTCGCGGTGATGAGCAAGGACGTGCCGCA
This sequence comes from bacterium, assembly GCA_019912885.1. Taxonomy (NCBI): domain Bacteria; species bacterium. Next base: position 19,039 of record JAIOHV010000028.1, on the reverse strand, counting down.
GGACTGGCAGCCGTATTATCCGGACAACCTTTTGATCGGCAACGTCGGCCACCGGCACCAGATCATCGAGATGGATCTCGGCAACGAATATTGGGGCGCCTCGCGCATCCTGAACGGCCAGGTCGATTACATCCGCTGGCGCTGGCAATACGACGTCGCCATCGGCGCGCTCGGCGCGGCGGCGCGCATCGAACGCGGCGGCAACCACGCGCTCGGCGACGCGAACGAGGTGAACCTGTTTGCGTACGCAGCCTACATGGACGACGCGGCCGCGACGCCGGACGACGTGTATCGCGCCTGGTTCGACGAACGCTACGGCATCGCCGCGAGCGACCCCGCGTCCGGCACGCTGAAGGCGATCTTCCGCAATTCGCACTTCGCCATGCGCAAGATGTATTACTCGCTCGGCATGTGGACGCTCGAAAAAGGCTCGGACGTCACCGACTCCGCGCGCTTCCCGGCGATGCTGCTCGGGCGCAACACGACGCTCTACGACGCCGTCTGGCGTCCGGTGTTCGATGCGCTCATCGTCCCCACGGTGCAGACGCTCGTCGATCTGTGGCAGGAATCGACCGAGGCGATCGAGCTGGCGGAGGACAACCTGGCCGCGCTCGAATCGATCGAGGATGCGTTCGCCGATTCGGACGATTACGACGAGCTGCACGACAAGCTCGAACTGCACCGCGACATCGCGTACGTCTGGCGCTTGCTCGACGACACCGTCTTCCGCTTCCTGCACAAGCAGTACGGCCACCCGGAGGACGACGACATCCTGGAGTGGAACGCCGATACGCTTCTCGACCTCGCGGATTCCATCGAGGCGCGCTGGGGCGCCGGGATTTCGCCGGGCAACCCGAACCGCATCCGAAACTTTGTCGTCGACCTGCGCCAGGGCTTCCCCGAACAGGTGGACTCCGAGGCGTGGGAGCCGACGACGCTCTACGATATCGAGGCTACCGACCACGGCGACGGCACGTACACGATCTCCTGGATGTCGACGAGCGGCGCGTCGTCGTTTGTCGAATGGGGCGAGCGGCTTCCCATCTACACGCACACGACGCCCGGAACGGACGAGTTGCAAACGCTGCACGAGGTTCTGATCAACCCCGGCGATCGCGAGCGCCGCCCCTTCCGCGTCGCGGGCCACGACGGCGACGGACAGCTCGTGCGGTCGGGCGATTTCTGGCTTGGCCTCGATCCCTGAAACGCATTCGACGGTACACGGAGAACACGGAGAAGACACGGAGGACACGGAGAAAAATTCTGAGCCATAAATTCTCTGTGCTCTCTGTGGCTCCCCTGTGCCCTCTGTGTACCGTCGAATGCGTCGTCAATCGTCATTGGAGTTCCCATGCCGTGGATTCAACTTTTCATCGCCGGCCTTCTCGAAACCGGCTGGGCGATCGGCCTCAAGCTGACGCACGGCTTCACGCGCCCGGTGCCGTCGGTCCTCACCGTGCTCGCGATGATCGGCAGCACGTGGCTGCTTGCGCTCGCGGTGCGTTCGATCCCCATCGGCACGGCGTACGCGGTGTGGGTCGGCATCGGCGCGACGGGCGCGGCGATCCTCGGCGTCATCGTCTTCCGCGAGCCGCTCACCTTCGCGCGCGGCTTTTTCATCGCGCTTCTCGTCGCGTCGATCGTGGGCTTGCGCCTCACCGCTCCGGAGTGATTTTTCACCGCAAAGGCGCGAAGGGTCGCAAAGACCGCAAAGAACGAAAACTTTGCGCTCTTCGCGTCTTCTTGGCGTCTTTGCGGTAAAAATAACGCCATCGATACCCGGTCAATCCGCGAAGGATGACGGAGGTATCGATGATCAAATTCACCGACACGCTGCGCGACGAATACAACCACCTGTTTTCGACGTGCGTCGTCCGCCCGGAACGCGCGCACGAAGTGGCGACGGTCGTGGAAAAAATTCAGGGTGCGCGCGCGCGATACGAGGCGGTCGCGCCCGGCGGCGCGCCGCCCTGGTTTGTGATCGGCGTCATCCACGCGATGGAGTCGGGCTTGCGTTTCGACCGGCATCTCCACAACGGCGATCCGCTCACCGCGCGCACGCGGCACGTGCCGCGCAACCGCCCGCGCGAGGGCGATCCGCCGTTCACGTGGGAGCAAAGCGCCGCGGACGCGCTCGCGATGACGGGGATGTTCGATTGGGACGATTGGTCCGTCGCCGGCGCGCTGTATCGCATCGAGGGCTACAACGGCTGGGGCTACCGGCGCTATCACCCCGGCACGCTTTCGCCGTACCTGTGGTCGTTCTCCAATCACCACACGCGCGGTCGGTACGTCGCCGACGGCCGCTTCTCGCCGACGGCCGCCTCCCGGCAGCCCGGCGCCGCCATCCTCCTCGCGCACCTCGCGGATACCGGTGCGTTGCCGGATGAGTGGCGCGAACGCCGCGACGAACGGAGCCGCGCGCGTCAGCAAGCGGCCGCCCCTTCCGTCCCGCGAGCGGGCTCCACGGAATATTGACGACGCTCTCACGGTGCCGATGGACTTGTAGGAGCGCCCCTCCAGGGCGCGATATTCAAATTTGATCCAAATCAATTTTTATTTTCTTGACGGTGCGTTTCAACGGGCGTACACGTCAAGACACTGGTGAAGGAGGCGCGCAATGTTCGAAGCTGCAAGCTGCAAGCCGCAAGCCGCAAGCCGCAAGCCGCAAGTATTCTTCTAAGGGTGATATTCGCTGCGGCGTTAGTCCTCGTGCCGCAAATTGCACCGGCGCACGAATTTCGGGCCGACGATCCGACCCCAATGGGCATGCTCAACGAAGCGGGCATCGTCGCGCGCGGCGTTGTGAAGAGCGTTGACTGGGAATACGTCGAAAATTCTCAAGGCATACGAACTCCCTATAGCATCGTTACATTGGCGGTGGCGCACGCCTATCGCGGCACGAACGAAGGGGTCGATCTGGTTTTTTACACCGGCGGCGGAAGATTGGAGAACGGTCGAAATTTTTTCATATCCGGCCAGCCGGATTATCACGCTGGCGAAGAAGTGATTGTTTTTTTGAATCCGCGCAAATATCCACTTTGGGCGACCGTTCATGGCGACGCGGGCGTGTTTCGCGTCGCCAACGGTGCCGGAAAGACGATCGTGTTCGATCACGATTGGCGGGCAATCACAGCGTTCGATTCGGCGAAGCGCAAGTCCCAAAAACAAATTCATTGCTGGACCGAAAAAACCGACAAGCGGTCTTGTGTCAAATGGGCGAGCGAGTGGGGAACATATTCAACGGAGAACGATGCCGTGCGAACCGAGGCAATGGTATTGGATGCATTTGAACTCACGATCGACGAAATGATTTCCGTCTCAAATGAATCACCCGAGAACGTCGAAATAACCAAGGATAAGTTTCTTGATGAATATAAGGCGTTCTTGCAGCCGTGACGGCGTCGCATCGCACGGGCCGTCAATTTTTGTGCGAGCCTTATCGAAGCGGACGGAGGAATAAATGAAAACGATCGGCATGATACTCGCGATCATCGCTGCCATAGTCGCAATAAATTTCCCGTCCGACGCACAAGCGTGGAATTGCTGGTGGCGAAACTGCGGATGTGTTAAATGGGAGTCTGATCCGAATTTCGAGATTATTACGAGTGTGGGTCAATACAACACGCAAGAAAGACGCGACTCAATAACAGAAATACTCGAGCGAGTCGGCCCGATCGCGGGCGTATGGATTAGTCCAACTTGGAGTACAAAGACTGCGGTGCCGAGTGACGCAAACGGGATTTCGGAAATCTGGCTTTCTACAGGTAGCAGTTCAGCTGGTTGGGCGAATTGGACAACGGACGCGAATGACGACTGTAAAATTGTCGAGGCTAATATCCACTTGAATTCCGGCATTGACTGGGTATGGGACGTTCCAAGTACGTATTATAATCCAAGCGCGACTGCTGACGGTGGCCAACGATATGCACGCATGGAACACGTCCATGAATTAGGCCACGCGATTGGTCTAAAACATGAAGATGACGTTTTGTCATATATGAATTACCGTACACCCAGTACTACGGGGCTGTTTACAAATAATCCTTCTCATGAAATGGTCGAGGCGTTGCCTAACGATAGGTTGGGATTACGCATTTTGTATTGGGATTCCTCAGACTACCTTGACGAGCGAGATTTGGCATTGGCAAATTTTTGGATAGACATATATGAAGTTATCGGTACGTGTGAGGAAGCGGAAGGTGGTTACGTTTGCGATATGGTCCGGCTTTGCTGGCCATCAAGCGGCTCAAATTATTACACGCTGTTAGGTGATACATATTGCTCTATTCCGGCAACGACAACCGGGTTGTGTCCGGGAGACAACGTAAAAATTGCCGTTGCTTCTCAAAATAAAGGCATCGTGAGCGAGACTGTAAATTTGCAATTTTGGCTTTCGACAGACGAAAACTGGAACTTTTTTCAAGACAAAAAATCTACGACGACATTTACTCAGAATATTGGCGGCAATCAGTCGCAGCTTATACATACACAATACTCGATCCCGAGTAGTGTGTCCTTGGGAGCGGAATATTACGTCATTATGCGTATCGACCCATTGCTAAACCCGTCAGAAGACAGCGTGCAGAACAACTGGATTCCGCTGCGGGGTAAAATCACGATCGCGAACAGCTGTCCGTAAACTTTGGCGCCCGTTCAAGGAGGATCGAAATTATAATGCGAGTTGTGGTAAAATCGTCCATAAAAAGAGCTTTGAATTCCGAGCTCTACCAGCGTTAATTCGAAAAGCCTTGCGGAATCGCGCTTAAGTTGGGAGGAATCGAAAATGAGTTTGACAAGTACTAGGCACGCGCGACCGTCGTTTTATGTTATGCTCCTTGCAATTACGATGTTTAGTATATATTCTTTTACGGGTGCGAATTCAGTTGAGCAGCAGCAAAAATCTCGCGAAGGCGAACCGGGCGATGTCTGCTACAGTAGTCTCTTGGGGATTTGCTACATCAACTGCGCGTACGAATTCTTTGTTTGTGTAAATGACGACTGCGGAGGTGATTTTTCAGGCGAGCAATGTGTCTTTAATGAAGAAACTGGAACGTGGCAAGGCGTCGCACCCGAATACGGCGAGTATTGCATTTGCTTTAACCATTGTGACATTGAGCTCAAGGGAGCCTGCCAAGCGGACTGCCGCGAGGAGTTTATTGACTCCTGCCCCACGTGCGACAATAAAAAGGGGGTCTACGGGAACTTGGAAGTACGCTCCGTCAAGCAGAAAGATACGCCGTATTCGTGTCAAGATCTGGAAATCGGCGAATGTTACGTCGGTTGTGAATACGATTGGTTCGACTGCGTAGAAGAGCAGTGCGATGGCAATCATGTCCTTGAGTGGTGCGTCTTTGACGATGATAGCCACGGCTGGAAAGGGGCGGAGCCGCAATATGACGAGTATTGCGATTGCGCCAATGAGGCATGTAAGCTTGATCGCATCAATTGCTTTCTCGCGTGCGATACCGATACAGAGATCCGTTGCCCTTCCTGCAACGACGGCGATCTTGACGACGACGCGACCGACGACGATTCGGCCGCCGATGACGATGACACGGGCGCGGCGGGTGACGATGACGACGACGATTCCGGCAAAAGCGCGTGCGGAGGCTGATCGATGCGGAGCATAAAAAGTGATTCGTAGTGCGCACTATACATTATTTGCGTTCGCCGTTGGGTTTGTGGTGATCGGCGCTTTGGCGGTTACGGTGACACACTCGCGGAATTCTTACGCGCACGATCAAAAAGCGCGCGGAGGCGCAGCGGGTGAAGAATGTTATAGCGTGCTTTTGGGTCCATGTTATCTCGATTGTGAATATGAATTCATTGGTTGCGTCGATGACGAATGTGGCGGCGACTATGCCGATGAACGGTGTATCTATAATGAGGATACGCAGGCGTGGGAGGGTGTCGCGCCGGAATACGATGATTATTGTTCCTGCTATTCCGTGTGTGACTTTGAGATTAAGGGCAATTGCCGTATTAATTGTCAAAACGAGCATCGTGATTTCTGCCCATCATGTAACGAAAATAAAAAATGCGGCAGCGATAATGCCGCTTCTCGTGATAGAAAGAGTAAATATTCTCCGAATGTATGTTATGAACTAGAAATTGGGGAATGCTATGTCGACGTCGAGTACCAATATTTGGATTGCTTAGACGATATGTGTGGCGGAAATTTCGTGGATGAACGATGCGTCTTCGACGAAGTGAACGGAGAGTGGGTCGGCGTCGAAGCGCAATATGACGATTACTGCAACTGTATTTCATACTGCGAGGGATACAGATATTCGAGCTACGGTGAGTGTCAACTAGATACGGAAATCGTGTGTCCTTCGTGCGGCGACGATGATTTGGACGACGATGCGACCAACGACGATTCCGCGAACGACGACGACGATACCGGTACGCCCGTTGACGATGACGATGACAACGCCGATTCCGGGGGCGCGTGCGGGTGTTGAGGTAGGTGTGCGATTCGTCGCGCCACTTTCGCGCGACTTGATATCCTTTAAATCTGTGCCATCTGCGTAATCTGCGGATTCCGTTCAAGCGGTATTGAAGCGGGCGGGCCGCCCGCGGTCCCAGGGCTGAACTGGCGTTCGGCGCTCCCAGGCGGCTTGACTTTGCGCTGACCTTCCAGCCTTCCAGTCTTTCAGACTTTCAGACTTCCAGTCTTTCAGACTTTCAGACTTTCAGTCTATTCTGCGTTTCCCATGACCATCCGCACCGACTTTCTCGTCATCGGCACCGGCATCGCCGGGCTATCGTTTGCCATCAAGGCCGCCTCGCTCGGCGAGGTCATCGTGCTCGCCAAGCGCGAGGCGGCGGATACCAACACCGCCTGGGCGCAGGGCGGCGTGGCGACGGTGGTCGCGGACGACGACGACATCGAGCTTCACGTCATCGATACGCTCAACGCGGGCGCGGGGCTTTGCCACGAGGACATCGTGCGGCTGACGGTCTCGTCCGCGCCGGATCGCATGCAGGAGCTGATCGCGTGGGGCGTGCGTTTCACGCGCGCGCATAACGGCCGAGGGACGCACGGCGGCTTCGGCGAGGATCAATACGACCTGCACCTGGAGGGCGGGCACACGCGCCGGCGCGTGTTGCACGCGGGCGACATCACGGGCGAGGAGATCCAGCGCGCCCTGCTGGCTCGCGCGCGCAACGAGCCGAACATCCGCATCGTCGAGCACCACATGGCGATCGACCTTTTGACGCGGCGCAAGCACCTGGGCGGCTCCGGGCCGGATCGCTGCCACGGCGCGTACGTTTTGAATGTCCCCACCGGCGAGGTGGAGACGATTCTCGCGCGGCACACGGCGCTCGCGACCGGCGGCTCGGGGAAGGTCTATCTGCTGACGACCAATCCCGATGTCGCGACGGGCGACGGCGTCGCCATGGCCGCGCGCGCGGGCGCGGAGATCGCGAACATGGAGTTTGTGCAGTTCCATCCCACCGTGCTTTTTCACCCGCACGCGAAAAACTTCCTCATCAGCGAGGCGGTGCGCGGCGCGGGCGCGGTGCTCGTCAACGAGGAGGGGGAAGAGTTCGTCAAGCGGCACGACCCGCGCGGGAGCCTCGCGCCGCGCGACATCGTCGCCCGCGCGATCGACCACGAGATCAAATCCTCCGGCCGGCACAACGTGTTCCTCGATTTCACGCGCGTCGCGGCCGACACGATCCGCGCGGAGTTCCCGAACATCCACGCGCGCTGCCTCGCGTTGGGCATCGACATCACGCGCGACCGCATTCCCGTCGCGCCGGCCGCGCATTACCAGTGCGGCGGCGTGCGCACGGACGACATGGCGCAGACGTCGATCCCCGGGCTGTCGGCGATCGGCGAATGCGCGTGTACGGGGTTGCACGGGGCCAATCGCCTGGCGTCGAACTCGCTGCTCGAGGGCGCGGTGTTTGCGCATCAGGCGGCGGAGTATGCTCGCGCGCACCAGCACGAGTGGCCCGCGCCGCCGGACGCGCCCGCGTGGGATATCGGCGGCGCCACGCCTTCGGACGAGGAAGTCATCGTGACGCAAAACTGGGACGAGATCCGCCGCTTCATGCAGAACTACGTGGGCATCGTGCGCACCGACCGGCGGCTCGAGCGGGCCAAGGCGCGCATCGACCTTTTGCGCCGGGAGATCAGCGAGTACTACTGGAACTTCCTGGTCACGCGCGACCTGCTGGAGCTTCGCAACATCGCCGTCGTCGCGGACTTGATCATCGTGTCGGCAATGCAGCGCAAGGAATCGCGCGGCCTGCACGACAACCTGGACTGGCCGGACACGAATCCGGCGCGGCCGGCCGCGGACACGGTGCTGCGGTATCGGTGGTAGCGGTTCAGGAAGTAGAAAACAGGAAATAAGAAATAGGTCATTGCATCACCGGGGTTTGGTTTTCCGCCATCCTGAGCGACGCCAAGGTTTCGTATCGTCGGTGCTGACGGCCACGCGGAAGCAGCGCCGTCGGTGACGGTCTATTTCCTGTTTCCTCTTTTCTATTTTCGTCCATTCGGGCGAAGCCCGAACAGCCATGTCCCAAATCAATTTCCATTTCTTGACAGGGTGCGTCAAAACGCGGAAAAGACCATCGGACAAAGTTGTCCGGCATCTGGATTTGGAATTCGCCTCAGGGAGCTCCCCGTGCCCGCCGTCCGGTTTTCGACCTTAGGTCGCAAGGAAATCGTCGCCGCCTCCGGCATCGCGCTGATCCTGTTCCTGGTCGCCCACGTCACGGGCAACAGCACGATCTATTTCGGCGCCGAGCACTTCAACGAATACGCCGAACATCTGCACGGCTTCGGCATCCTTTTGAACTACATCGAGGTCGGCCTGTTCGCGGCGTTCATCCTGCACATCGCCTCCGGCCTTTGGGTGACGGTGAAAAACCGGCAGGCGCGCCCGGTGCGTTATCAGGGCGGCAAGCAGAACAAGACGAATTTCATGAGCCGCTTCATGGCGGCCTCAGGCATCTACATGCTCGTTTTTCTGGTCATCCACCTCGTCAACTTCCGCGCCAAGCGCGGCGACGCTCTCATTTATAACCAGACCGCGGGGCTGTTCGAAAATCCGGGCTGGGCCGCCTTCTACACGTTCTCGATGCTCATCGTGGCGCTGCACGTGTCGCATGGGTTGTGGAGCTCGTTCCACACCCTTGGTTTCGGCATGGAACGCAATCGCATCTTCGGGGCGGTGCGCGTCGTGTCGGTGGCGCTCGCGACGGTGTTCGGCATCGGGTTCGGGCTCATTCCGTTCTTCGTCTACTTCACGAACTGACCGTAAGGACCGCAAGCCATGACCGCGCTCGACGCGAAGATTCCCGGCGGACCGCTCGACAGGAAGTGGGAGTGTCACAAGTTCGAGCTCAAGCTCGTCAATCCCGCCAACAAGCGGAAATTCCGCATCATCGTCGTGGGGACGGGCCTTGCCGGCGGCGCGGCGGCGGCGTCGCTTGCCGAACTGGGCTACAACGTGATGTCGTTCTGCTTTCAGGACAGCCCCCGCCGCGCGCATTCCATCGCCGCGCAGGGCGGTATCAACGCCGCGAAGAACTACCGCAATGACGGCGACTCGGTCCATCGCCTGTTCTACGACACGATCAAGGGCGGCGATTACCGCTCGCGCGAGGCCAACGTCCACCGCCTTGCCGAAGCGTCGGTCGATATCATCGACCACTGCGTGGCGATCGGCGTGCCCTTCGCGCGCGAGTACGGCGGGCTGCTCGACAACCGCAGCTTCGGTGGCGCGCAGGTTTCGCGCACCTTCTACGCGCGCGGCCAGACGGGCCAGCAGCTTCTGCTCGGCTGCTACGCGTCGATGAGCCGGCAGGTCGAGGCCGGGCGCGTCAAGGTGTTCGCGCGCCGCGAGATGCTCGATCTGGTGCTCGCCGGCGGCAAGGCGCGCGGCATCGTGTGCCGCAACCTCGTCACCGGCGCGATCGAGAGCTACGCGGCGGACGCCGTCGTGCTGGCGACCGGCGGCTACGGCAACGCGTTCTATCTTTCGACGAACGCGGTCAACAGCAACGTCACCGCGAGCTGGCGCGCGCACCGGCGCGGGGCGTATTTCGCGAATCCGTGCTTCACGCAGATCCACCCGACCTGCATTCCGGTCCACGGCGAGGGGCAATCAAAACTCACGCTGATGAGCGAGAGCCTTCGCAACGACGGGCGCGTGTGGGTGCCGAAAAACGCCGGCGACACGCGCAAGGCGTCGGACATCCCGGAGGCGGAGCGCTACTACTATCTGGAAGAGCGCTACCCGAGCTTCGGCAATCTCGTGCCGCGCGACGTGGCCAGCCGCAACGCGAAGATGGTTTGCGACGACGGCCTTGGCGTCGGCGAGAGCAAACAGGCCGTGTATCTGGACTTCCGCGACGCCATCAAGCGCGAGGGCGAGGACACAATCCGCAAGCGCTACGGCAACCTCTTCCAGATGTACGAGAAGATCACGAACGAGAATCCGTACGAGAGACCGATGCGCATCTACCCGGCCATCCACTACGCGATGGGCGGGCTGTGGGTGGACTACAACCTGATGTCCACGATCCCCGGCCTGTTCGTGCTGGGCGAAGCGAACTTCTCCGACCACGGCGCCAATCGCCTGGGCGCAAGCGCGCTGATGCAGGGCCTCGCGGACGGATTTTTCGTCATTCCCTACACGATCGGCGGCTACTTCGCGGGCGAGAAGCTCGACGCCGTTTCGACGACGGACGCCGCGTTCAAGGACGTGGAAGCCGACGTCGAGGCGCGCGTGCAGAAGTTGCTCGCCATCGGCGGCAGCCGCCCGGCGCGCGACATCCATCGCGAGCTCGGCAAGCTGCTTTGGGACCACTGCGGCATGGCGCGCAACGAAACCGGCCTGAAGATGCTGCTCGAACGCATCCCCCGGATTCGCGACGAATTCTGGCAGAACCTGAAAATCACCGGCACGGGGCAGGAGCTGAATCAGGACCTCGAGCGCGCCGGGCGCGTGGCGGACTATCTGGAATTTGCGGAGTTGCTGGCGCGCGACGCGCTGACGCGACGGGAAAGCTGCGGCGGCCACTTCCGCGAGGAAAGCCAGACGGAAGACGGCGAGGCCCGGCGCGACGACGCGAACTTCCAGTTCGTCAGCGCGTGGGAGTGGAACGGCGCGGGCAAGGAGCAGACGCTCCACAAGGAGCCGCTCGTGTTCGAGAACGTTACCCCCACGACGCGCAGCTACAAGTGAGAAGAAAGACATGAAGCTGACGCTGAAAATCTGGAGACAGGCGGGCCCGTCGCAAAAGGGCGCGTTCGAAACCTACACGGTCGACGGCGTGTCGAGCGACTGGTCGTTCCTGGAAATGCTCGATCACCTGAACGACGATCTCATCCGCAAGGGGCAGGCGCCCGTCGCGTTCGATTCCGACTGCCGCGAAGGCATCTGCGGGACGTGCGGGTGCGTCGTGAACGGCCATCCCCACGGCGGCGAGCCGGGCACCACGCTTTGCCAGCGGCACATGCGGCATTACTCCGACGGCGAGACGATCACCATCGAGCCGTGGCGCTCGGTGGCGTTTCCCGTGTTGCGCGATCTCATCGTCGATCGCGCCGCGTTCGACCGCATCATCCAGGCGGGCGGATACATCTCGGCCTCCACCGGCGGCGCGCCGGACGGCAACGCGATACCCATCGCGGCCGACGACGCGGAAGAGGCGATGGACGCGGCGGCGTGCATCGGGTGCGGGGCGTGCGTCGCCGCGTGCCCGAACGGCAGCGCCATGTTGTTCGTCAGCGCGAAGGTGTCGCACCTCGCGATGCTGCCGCAAGGCCGGCCCGAGTCCGCGCTCCGCGTGAAGAACATGGTCGAGCGCATGGACGAAATGGGGTTCGGCGGCTGCTCGAACCATCGCGAGTGCGAGGCCTACTGCCCCAAGGAGATCCCGATCCGCCACATCGCGCGCATGAACAAGGAATTCCGCAAAGCCTGGTTCGCCGAGCGGCGGTAGGCGATTTCTCCCGGGCGCGGCCGGCCACGCCTTGGCAAATTCCGCGGAAATCGGAGATGCCGGGGCGGTATCAACCGCGCACTCCGTCCCGCTTGGAGCGGGACTCCGTTTGCGGCCCTGACGGAGGGGCCCCTGACGGGCGGCGGTATCAACCGCGCACTCCGTCCCGCTTGGAGCGGGACTCCGTTTGCGGCCCTGACGGAGGGGCCCCTGACGGGCGGCGGTATCGACCGCGCACTCCGTCCCGCTCGGAGCGGGACTCCGTTTGCGGCCCTGACGGAGTAGCCCTGACGGGCGGGGCGCCTGACGCAATCCCCTACTGCAAATAGCCCAGTGAACGCAGGCGCTCGATCGTCGCGGGATCGAGTTCGATGTCGTGCGCGCGCTCGGTTTCCATGAGGCTTTTGTTCGCGTCGGCCAGGGCGGATTCCAGCTCGGGCGCGGCGCCGGGCGCGTAGAGGTTGAGGCGTTCGAGCGGATCGTCCGCGAGGTCGTAGTACTCCCAACCGCGGCGATAGAACTCGAGCGCGGGGTCGGGGGGCTCGTAAGGCTCGATCAATTTTGCGCCCGGCGAGCGCGCGGCGAATCGGTGCGTGCCGCGGGCCTTGAGCTCCCAGGCGAACTGCGTCTCGGCGAGGATCGGCGACATGTCGATCATGTCGTCGATCGCCGCCGCCACGCCGCCGGCGCGGCAATCCAGCATCGGGTTGTCCTTGCTCGGGCCGTTCGCGGTTTTCAGGATCAGGTCGGCGATCGCCGTCAGCGGCGCGGCCTTCCCGGCAAGGCGCGCCGGCCCGCACGCGCCGCGCGGCAGCTTGACGATGAGCGGCACGCGCAGGCTTTCCTCGTACAGATACTGCGAATGTCCCCAGGAGCCGTGGTCGTAGAATTCCTCTCCGTGATCGGACGTCACGATGATGAGCGTGTTATCCCAGCGCCGCTCGTCGCGGAGTTTCTTGAACAGGCGGCCGAGGACGTCATCGACGTAGGCGAGCGTCTCGTCGTATCGGTCGAGCGCGACTTTCGCGACCCAATGGGGGTGCTCGTTCGCGTAATTGAGAAAAGCGCCGAAGTCGACCGATTGCGGGGACACGAGCATCGGCGAGGCCGGGCCAAAGCGCGTGTAGTACTCCGGCGGCGGGTGGTACGGGTAGTGCATGTCGAACAGGTGCAGGAACAGGAATGACGGCTGCCTCGATGCGAGAAACCAGTGCATGGCGTCGATCGCGGTGTCGGCGGCGAGACGACGATCGCGGAAGCGGAATGTGTCGAATCCGCGGTCAAAGCCGAATCTCCGCGAGACGAGAATGCCGGTGACGAACGCGCCGGTCCGATAGCCTCTCTGGAGCAGGCGCTCGGGAAACACGCGCATGTCCGGCGGCAAAGGGCGATCGGGTTCCACCGCGCCGTGCTCGTAGGGCAGAAGGCCGGTGAACATCGAGGCGTGCGAGGGCAGCGTCCAGGGAGCGTGCGCGATCGCCTGCTCGAACATCACGCCTTCGCGGGCCAGGCGGTCGATGTTCGGAGAGGTCTTGCGTTCGTTGCCGTAGATCGACAATCGGTCGGCGCGCAGTGTGTCGATGCTGACGAGAACGATATCGGGCGATCCGGGCACCGGCGTCCTTGCCGGGGCGCCGAGAAAAAAGCCGAACCCGGCGACGGTCAGAAACGCGAGCGATGTCACCACGCGCGAGGGCCGCTTCGAGGGAACGGGCGCGGCCGGCCCGCGCGCGCGGCGCGCCACGTACCACGCCGCGAACAGCGTCGCGAGCGCGATGAGGCCGACGATCGTTACGCGGGCGGCGATCCGGGCAAAGGGGTCGTCCTCCTGCCCGAGCCACACGATGGAGCGCAGGATCTGCGGGAGCGATCCCCAGCGCAGCATGAAACGCACCGCCACGAGCGCGCCCTGCGCGGCGACAATCGTGCGCAGGATTGCGATGAACACGACGATCGGCACGATGATGGCCGCGACGGCGGCCAGCCGGGCGCGGTATCGCCCGCCAAGCGCGCGTGAGCAGAGGACGAGCAGGGCGTTCCAGAAACCGGCCAGCGCGCCATGGCGCAGCGCCGCGCCAATGGGCGCCTTGAGCGAGGCGTAAAAAACCGCGTCAAGATCGCGGGAGAGGTAGTCGTACGGCCAGACGTTCAGAAGGCCGGTCGCGAGGCCGAGCGCGCCGAATACCGCCACGGTCATGAGGCTAACGTTGAAAAACCTCCAGAGCGCGAACGCGACGCGCTCGGCGCGCGTGGGCGCGGGGGAGGCGACGGCGACGGAAATGCGATCGTCGGCGGTTGAATCGGTGTTCAAGTTGGCGGCGTCTTCATGTCGGAAACGAGGCCAACATACGTTGCGCGGGCGGGCGAAATCAAGGCGGGGCCGAGCGGCGCGAAGGGCGCGGCCGGGCGCACGAGACGCGCAGGGAACGGAGCGTGTATCCGAAAACGGCGGATTATGCTAGCCTTGGGAAATGAAAATCGATACCCAAGACCGTATTGACGAAAACGTCCCGGAAAAACTCCCCCGGCTCGCGCAAACGCGAAAGATGCTTCTGCGCCGGGCCGCGGCCTTCAAAACGCGATCGTCCGCGGACGCTCCCACGGAATCAGACGCGCTCCGGCTGCTCCGGGGCACGGTCCGTCTTCAGCACGACTGCGGGCGCAAGCTTCTTCCCCAGGGCGAGGTTTTGCCGCGCGAGATGATCGACACCTACGTGGAATGCTCCGCGGCGGCGACCGAGGCCCTCGGCGCGTTCGCGCTCCGGCTGACATCGGGAGGCGAGCGAACGGTCTAGCGGCCCGCGCCGCCTCCTAACGCGCGTCGTTCGCCGGATCAAGGCGCGCGGTTTTGACACACGTCCCGCGCACCCCTAGCATTCCCGGCCATGAAAAAGCTTGTTCTGGCCCTTACAGTCGTAGTCGCCGCGCTGACGGCGGCGGTGGTGTTTCGGTACGCGCGGCCGCGCGCGCCGATGAGCCGTCCGCACATCGTTTTGATCATCGTCGATACGCTGCGCGCGGATCGCATGGGAGCGTACGGCTATACGCGGCCGACCTCGCCCGTTTTCGACAGGCTCGCGTCCGAATCGCTCGTTTTTGACAACGCGTTCGCGCCAAGTTCCTGGACGGTGCCGAGCGTGGCGACGATGTTCACGGGTCTTTGGCCGCGCGAGCACGGCGTCACGGAAGGCTTGCAGTTCATGGGCAAGGTGAGCTTTCAGCACCAGCTCCCCGAGGCGTACGAGACGATCGCCGAGCGCCTCGCCGGCGCCGGCTACGAGACGTACGGATATTCCACGAACGCGCACATCACGCGGCAGACGGGTTTCGGCCAGGGATTCACGCACTTCGAGAGTCCGGCGACCGCGAACGCGGAGATGATCGAGCAGCTCATCCGCGAGGACTTCACGTCCCTGTCCGAGCGGGAAAAAGACGGGCAACCGTATTTCGTCTTCATGCACTTTTTCGATCCGCATGCACCCTACATCGTGCGTGAGCCGCAAATCACCGCTGTTGCGCCCGGCTTCGACAACGAGGCGTTTTTGTCGGTGAACGCGGATCACGGCGACGTGCAACTCGGCCTGGCGGACGACTACTTCGACCGGCCGGAGAACGCGAAGCAGCTTGCCGCGCTTTCGGACGCGTACGACTCGGAGATCGCCGCCACCGACGAGGTGATCGGCCGCATCCTCGCCGATCTGCCGGGCGCGGATCGCGCGGCGATCGTCTTTGTCTCGGACCATGGCGAGGGTTTCAACGACCACGGCAACATGTTGCACGGCTTCGATCTCTACAACGAAACCGTGCGCGTCCCGCTGTTGGTCCACGTACCGGAGCAAGGCGGCGAGGCGATCCCGGCGCGGCGTGTCACGGAGCCGGTCGCGCTCGTCGACGTGTTGCCGACGCTTCTTACGCTCGGAAAGGCGCCGCTTCCGCCGAACGTGCCGGGCGTGGACCTGCGCGGAAACATTCCCACCGGCCGCGCGTTCCCCCTGCATTTGAAGCGCGGACCGATCGAGGCGCACGGAGCGATCGCCTGGCCGTACAAGCTCATCCACGACACGTTTCGGAGCACCCGCGAGATGTACGACCTTGCGGCCGATCCCGGCGAGCGCACGAATCTGCTGCCGGATACATCGCCGCCGGAAGATCTCGCGGCCGCGGCCGACGCCGCCGCGACGCTCGCTCCGATCGTGACACCGCAGCTCATCGAAAATCCGGAGGTCACTGATCCGGAGCAACTGCGTTCGCTGGGGTATTTGACGGGGCCGGGCGCCACGCCAGCGCCGGAAACACCGGTGTCGTGGGTTGTCGAGCTCGACATTTGCCCGGCGGTCGAAAAGATCGAGGCGGATTGCGGCGCGAAGCCGGAGGCCGAACGGATCCTGTGCGTCGATAGCGCGCTTGACGGGCTCAAGGCCGAGCGTTGCGCGAAGGCCTCGAATTTCAATTACCGCAAGAAATGCGAATTCATGCGCCTTGCGACGGTGAAACGGCTGTGCGCGGGGGCAGGAAACGGAAAGTAGGAAATAGGAAATAGGAAAGAGGAAAGAGGCGCCATCGCGTCGGCTCCGCGACGACGAAGCGATCGTCGACGGAAAATGCGGCGCGCCTTCACGAAAGCGACGGGCACCATCGCCGCCGGCGCGCCCACGCGGCACGTTGCGATGCGCTGTTTTCTATCTCCTATTTCCTATTTCCTATTTCTTACTTCCGTGTTACGACCTTGGCCGAAAATACAGCCAGGATCACGGCCCGCGCGCGGGCGCGGTTTTCGCGATTCCATTGACCAGGCCATGAGGAGGGAAATCATGCGGTCGAAATTCACGGCGGCGGCGATATGCGCCGCGCTGACGCTCGTGTTCGCAACGGGCGCCCATGCGACGTTCTGGACCGAGCAGCACCAACTGACGGGGTTCGCGGATTACGGATCGATCACGAAAATGTATCCGCAGTCGGAGTCGACCTTCGTCGGTGTCGGCGAGGCCTTTATCGCGCCGTCGCTCATCACGGCGAAGTTCCTGATGAAATCGGTGGATAGCGGCGTGACGCTGACCTATCCGTTCGAGGTGAATCAGTTCCCGGGTCCGGACTTCGGGTGCCGCGCGTACCTTTACGTACGCGACACGCATTTCTTCGACGCGAACAACGGCCTGGCCTTCGGTTCCTGGGGCAACGGCTACACGGGATGCAGTCTTTTCGATCTCAACGCTCCGTACCCGTACATCGCGAACACGGCGACCGGCGGCGGCGACTACACGACCGAATGGACGCCGATCGCGCTGACGGGCGCGCCGCAATCCGCGACGCTGACGGCGGCGGGATTCGCGGATACGAACCTCGGCGTGGCGGCGGGCGAGTTCGACAACCTCTGGATCACCGGCAATGGCGGCACGAGCTGGTCGCTGATGGCGCCGGCGCTGGTTTCCGACGAATCGACGGCGACAAGCGTGTCGGTCGTCGATAATCAGACCTTCTTCATATCGTTCGAGACGCATGACGAATACGTCGAATTCGAGGACGTGCAAGGCGTCAACGGCGAGATCATCCGCACGGATAACGGCGGCGCGTCCTGGAACATCATCGCCTCCGACGGGCCGCGCGGTATCCGCAAGGTTCAATTCCTGGATGCGAATACGGGCTGGTACCTGGCGTCGAGCCTGTTCTCGGCGTCGTTCTCGCTGAATTACACCACCAATGGCGGCGCGACGTGGGACGAGGCAACGATGCCGTCGGTGCCGGGCATCGGCGATCCCAATTCGTTCTACCTGATCGCGGATTTCCAGATGCTGAATCCGCAGGTCGGCTGGGGTGTCGGTTTCTCCTACAGCAACCAGGCCGTCATCGTCAAAACGGAAGACGGCGGGCAGACGTGGCAAGCGGACGACTACAGCGGCGCGGGCGCGCTGCTTTCGGTCGGCTTCTTCGACGGGCGAAACGGCTACGCGGGCGGGGCGGATCTTCTGGTCCTCAAGTTCTTCAACACGTCGAACACCGAGCCGGTCGCGGACGCGGGCGACGACGCCACCGTGCCGATCGGCACCGTGGTCAATCTGGACGGCACCGGCTCGTTCGATCCGGATAGCGATCCATTGACCTTTATCTGGGATCAACTGTCCGGCCCGGAGACGGTGATTCTGTCGGATGCGACCGCCGCGGCGCCGAGCTTCACCGCGCTTCTGTCCGGAACGTACGAATTCGAGCTTGTCGTGTCCGACGGCATCGACAGCTCGGCGCCGGATACGGTGTCGATCACGGTCGAGGGCCCGGACGGGGACGATGACGACACGGACGACGACGACGCGGACGACGACGACAGCGACGACGATGACGCGGATGACGATGACGCGGCGACCGACGACGATGACGATGACGATGACGATGACGACGATGACGACGACGGCTGCTGCGGCTGCTGATCGAAGGATCTGACGCAAGAATGATGCGCCCGCGGGTTTGTCGCCCGCGGGCGTTTTGCCATTCATGAACGATTTCCACACGACGTCGCGAGACTCTCCGGCCGGCGCGACGGCGCGTGTCACGGCGCGTGTCCTGGCGCGCGGCGGCATCGCACGCGTGTTTTTCGGCGGCTTCGCGGTCCTTGCCACCGTCGGCTTCGCCGCGCGCGGGCTCGCGCTCATCGACGACGCGTACATCACGCTCGTCTACGCGCGAAATCTCGGCGAGGGGATCGGGCCGGTTTTCAATGCGGGCGAGCGCGTGGAAGGCTGCACGGCGTTTTTGCAGATGCTATTGCTCGCGCCGTTCGCGATGCTCGGCCTGGACCTTCGCGTCGTGACCGTCGTTGTCTCACTCGCGGCGCTCGCGCTTGTCGCGACGCTCGTACGCGCGCGCATTCTCGCGGATCCTTCGACCGATGCTAAGGCGACGGAGGTCGACCGGCGCGCGGCGGATTTCGCGTTTGTCGCGGTGATCGCGAATCCGGCCCTGGTGCATTACGCGCTGTCGGGCATGGAGACGATGTGGTACGCGGCGGCGGTGCTTCTGGCCGTGCTCATGGCGGAGCGCGACGAGGACGCGACGCCGGCCGCCGCGGCGGTGA
>JAIOHV010000027.1 GCA_019912885.1 bacterium | reverse complement strand
ATTGACGCCTTTGTCCGGCGCGGCGCACGATGGTTTTGTCCTTGTAAACCTCGATGAATCGCCCCGCGGATTTGACGACGCCGGTGAACAGGCCGCCGTCGTTGCCCCCGAAACGCACGGACCACACCCGCCGCTTCCGGTAGCGCCCCGAAATTTCGAGCTCGCGTTCAAACGATTGCGATGCGCCGGGATCCGCGTCCAGCCGGTTTGTTCCCTCCGCGGGGTCGGAGAGAAGATCGTAGAGGCGATCACCGAAATTCGCGCCGCCGATCGCAAATTCGGGCGACGCGATGTATTTCTCGTCGCCGCGAACGACCGCGATACGATCAGGTCCGCGCACCGTCGTTTCCATGAAGATCGGACGCCCGCGAAAGGCGGCGATCGCGCCGGCGTCGTCCTTTCCCCTTCGGATCAGAGGCAAAATCGATGCGCCGGGCAGCCCCTCGGGAATCTCAAATCCCGCCGCGTCGAAAAGGGTCGGCGCGATATCGACAATCGAAACGCGCTCCACGATACGCGCATGCGCGTCCTCGTGGCCGGGCGTCATGACCGCAAGCGGCACGCGCACCTGCTCGTCGTGCAGATCGGTTCCGTAACCGATGAGACCGTGCTCCATGAAGGCCATGCCGTGCGGCGAAGTAACGATGGTCGTCGCGGTGCGATCGAGGCGCCGTTCCTGAATGGTTTGATAGAGCGCGCCAAGCGCGGCGTCCGCCGCATTGATTTCCGCGTCGTAGAGCGCGATGACACCGCGGCGGTGCCGCTTCGCCTCCTCCTTTGGCCAGTCGTCGACGATGTCGAGCAGGTCCATCGGCCCGCCGCGATACGGCGGAAGATTCGGCGGATAAAATTTCGCCACGCGCTCCGGCGCCGGCGCGAACGGCGGCAGCGGATCGGAGAATTGAACGAACAGGAACACGCGGGAGGTCGCGTTGTTTTCGAGCCAGGCCGCCGCCTTTTCGGCCGCGGCGCTGCTGTCGCCGCCGGGCACAACGACGAAGCTGTCGAATCCCTGGCCGAAGCCGCGCTGCTTGGTGAGATACGGATTCGTGACGAAGGCCGCCGTCTTGAAACCCGCTTCGCGCAGCCGTTCGGCGATGAGCGTGACGCCCATTTTCGGAAACGTGTCATCGCGAACCGCGCCGTGATCCGCGGGATACAATCCCGAAAGCATCGACACGTAGGCGGGTAGCGTCCATGGCGCCGTGGTGTAGGCGTTCGCGAATCGGGCCGCCTTTCCGGCGATGAACGAGAACACCGGCGCGGTGCGTTCGGAGTAGCCGTACGCCGCGAGATGATCGGCGCGCAGCCCGTCGATCGAGATCAAAATCACGCTCGACGCGCTCTCCGCGCGGCTGCACGCGCTAGCCGCGAGCGCAAAAGTCAGTGCGAGCGCCGCGGCCGGCCGCCCCGCGCGAAATGCGAATCGACGTTTTCGCCTCATTCGAAACGCACGCCCATGGTTTCCATCTGGCGGCGCAATTCGTCGGGATCGACCCAGGTGATCTCGCCGCGGCGGTTGCGGTAGAGCGCGCGAAAGTCCTGCGATTGCGCGATGTTTTTCAGGATTTCGACCGGCGCGGCCTGCACGACACCGTAGTACACACCCTGGAAGTGGGACGGATTTTTCGCGAACGTCGGGGGAAAGTTGAGTTCGTCCTTGCGCCTTTCGTACAGCAGGTCCGGCGCGATGATTTGCGTCTGCAGGCCGCAGTTCAGGAGATACGCGCGATCCAGGTACTCCGGATGCATCGCCTTCAAGGCGGCGTCGAGCGCCACGTCCAGCCCGCGGCGGCAGGCATAAATGACGGGAGCCTCGGCGTCCGCCGGCAATTTCTCCTCGAGGAATGCGTGAATGTCTTCCATCGCGCGTTCGGTGCGCGCCGTCTTTTCCTTGGTGTGATAGGTGACGAGAAACGAGTTAACCGAAAAAAACAGGACCATCGCGCCAAGAAAAATCGACGCGACGACGCGGCGCGCGCGTCCCGCGCGCGGGTCATAGACGGCGGCGGTCAGGATCGCAAGGCCGATGCCCGGCAGGTAAAAAAAGCGCGGTGTCTGATAAAGCATGACGCGCTCGACCTTGACGACCATCGCCAGCGGCGCCGAGCAAACAAGTGTGAAAAGCAAGCCGAAGAACAGAAGTTGGTTGCGCGCGAAGAAATCGCGCCGCGCGTAAAGCAGGACGAACGCGAAAAGGACGCCGGCGGCGATCCACGGCGACGAGAAGATCCAGACGTAGTCGCCGAACGACGCGAGAAGCCGCACGATGTAACCGGGCGTCAGATCGACGCGTGCCTCGCCGGAATAGCCGCCCATCGAACCGAGCAGCGCGTATCGCCAGAACATGAAGACAGCCGCCGCGACGACATAGGGGATCGTCAATCCCGCGATACGGCGCGCGATCGGCGCCGTGAGCGTGCCGCGATAATGAAACATGAACGCGCCCGACAGGGCGAGCACGGCCGGCAATACGATCGTGATTTCCTTGCAAAAATATCCGTAGACGCCGACCACGAGCGAGATCATCAGATCGCCTCGGCGGTGAAAACGAAGGTAGCGAAGGAACGTGAGCAGCGACAGCAGGAAACACAGCGAACCAAGGACGTCGAATCGGTTGGAGAGCCACAGAATGCCGATCGCCGTCACCGGGCTGACCGCGAAAAGCAGCGCGGTCCACGCGGCGACGCCCTTGTTGCCGGTCAGGTGCTGCATCACCTGCATGACCAGGAAGACGCTGACGGCCAGAAGCCCGATGTTGACGGCGTAATAGACGGCGGGGTCGTTGCCCCCGATGAGCCAGTTCAGCTTCCAGAGCGGGAAGACGCCCGGGCGGAAAAACGCACCGAGCATGATGTCCTCGCCGAACGGGCGCAGAAGATTCGTGACGCGTGAAATCAGGTGCAGATGCAGGTAGTCGTCGAGGAAAAACCTCGCCTTGTAAATGTCCTTGTAGACGACGAGCGTCCATGCCACGACAAAGCCGGCGAACCAGAGGTTTCGGCGAAGGATCCGGCGTTCGGGATCCCTCCATTCGGGTGTGACGACGGTCGGCAACGGCTCTCCTTATCCCGGCCGCGCGAGGGCGCGGGGTGCGTATTTGTGACGATCGTTCCGGGGCAAGTCAAGGCGCGGCGGGCGACGCCTGAGCCCGCCCGGTACGAAGTCGAAAAATTGTCGCGGAAAAGGAGGAGGCTCGCGATTTTTTTTGCACTTTTTGCTAAACTCCGCCTCACAGGATGCCGATGACATGACCGGGTATTTCCACATACGGAGGCGTGCCGACGCCATCATGCGGACATTCGTCAAGGACCATTTCCGCAAGGCGCTCGTCGCGGCTTACTTCCTCCTTGCGCTCTGGTACCTCGCCTTCTCCGATTCCGGGCTTTACAAAGTGCACAGGCTCGAACAGGAAAAGGCGCGGCTGGACCAGGATATCGTCGCGCTCGAACGCGAGATCGGCGATCTCACGTGGCGCACCGAGCGGCTTCGCACGAGCGACGCGGCGATCGAGCAGGAAATCCGGCAGTCTCTTGGCATGGTTCACGCCGAGGAAACCGTCTTCCTGTTCACCCCCGCGCGCGAGGTCGATCCGGGGACGTCCTGATGGCCGCCGCCGGCCGTTTCGTTCGCCGCTACAACACCTTCATCGTGGCGATGGCGATTTTCGCCCTTTTGACGCTCCGCCAGTTCCAGCCCGACCTTATCCTGCGGCCCCGGGCGCATTCGAATTTCCGCATCTGGATCCTAGTGCTGCTACTGGCGTATCTCGTGCTTCGCCTGGGCGGCTTCCTCCGCTCGCGAACCGAAAAGCGGCCGCCCGAGTCCGAAGACGCGAATCTGTCGTTTCTCGAACAGGCGGACACCTCGTTTCTGATCCTCGCGGCGACCAACGTCATCGTGCAGCTTTCCGGCGATCTCCAGAATTATTTCTATCCGCTGAACTATCTGTTCCTCTCGCTTTTCGTCATCTATCTCGGCGCGCGGATCGCCCTTGTCTATGCCATGCTTTTGCCCGCCGTCGAGATGGTCGGCATGGTCATCGAGGGATCGCCCGCGCCCCTGATTTACACGCAGGGGATCCTTCACGGCGGGATGGGCGTCAGTTTTGTCGTCATCATCGGCCTGTTTTTGTTCACCGAGCGCCGCGCGCGCGATAAAGCGGTCAGCAAACTCGACCGCCTCATCGCCGATGCACGATCGCTTGGCGAGCCGACTTCCGACGAGCGCGTCGCGATTCTCAAGGAAACGGCCGACGAAACGGAGATCCGCCATGCGCGCCGGCTCGATGCGTCGATCGGCGATCTCATGGAAGTCACTCGCCTGGGATTGAACGCCGACGCGTGCGTGGCGCTATTCATCGACGAATACGGCGCCCTTCTTCGCGTCCGCGGCCTCGCGGGCCCGCCGGACGAGCTCGACGAGGACGCGATCGTGCCGCTCGAGGGCACGCTAGCCGGCGTCGCCATGAATCAGGATCGCGCGGTCATCGTCCGGCACATGCGGCGCAACGCCGGCGCACTCGAGTATCGCCGCAAAAGGACGCACGTGCGCTCGTGCGTTTTGCAGCCGGTGCGCGCCGGGGGCAAGGCCATCGGCGTCATCGTCGCGGACAGCGGCACGGAAGACGCTTTCGGCGCCGCTTCCGAAACGCTCATCGCCCGCGTCGCGCGTCTTCTCGCCGCGCAGTTCGAGGCCGCGCAGGACATGGCGGAGCTCGATCGCGAGCGCGCCGAATTCGCGGCGTATTACGACGTTGCCAAGCGATTCGCGACGACCAACAATCTGCAGGATGTCCTCGCCTTGATCTTCGAGGCGGGCCGCCGCGTTTTCCCTTACGACGGCGCGATCGTCACATTCTGGGATCCGGAAACGCGCAAGGGTTCCGTGGCCGCGGTTTCCGGACTGCCGGAGCGATGGGTCGGCGTCGAATTCGCCGCCCTGGAATCCTTGGCGGGCTGGGTGGTCGAATCGCAACGGCATCTTGCGTTTCACCGCGCGCGCGATATCAACCGCCCGGTGATTCATCCCGACTTCCGCCTCAAGGGTTACGAGAGCGTTTTGATTTTGCCGCTCACCTCGCGCGATCGCGTCATCGGCACCCTGACCTTCCTCTGGAAGGAGGAAGAGGCGTTTTCGGCTTACGATGAAAAGCTGCTCGAGGCTCTTGCCGTGCATGCCGCGACAAGCATCGACAGCGCGCGCGTTTACAAGCAACTCGCGCTGCTCGCGACGACCGACAGCCTGACGTCGCTTCCGAACCGCCGGCACTTCCGCTATCGGCTCGACACCGAGGTCGCACGCTTCCGCCGCACCGGCACGCCGGTCAGCCTTCTCCTTCTCGATATCGACAAGTTCAAGGGCATCAACGACCGCTACGGGCATCCCGTCGGCGACGTGGTGCTCAAGCGCATGGCCGAAGAGCTTTCAAACGCGATGCGCGACATCGATGTCGCCGCGCGGTACGGCGGCGAGGAATTCGCGCTCGTTCTGTCCAACACGCGCATCGCCGGCGCGCGCAAGTTCGCCGATCGGTTGCGCGAACGCATCGCGAAGATCCGGATCGACAACGAAAATGGCGCCTTTTCGATCACGATCAGCATCGGTATCGCCGGCATGCCCGAGGACGCGCGCGACGCACGTGCGCTCATCGACGCCGCGGACCGCGCGCTCTACCACTCGAAGGAGACCGGGCGAAACCGTGTGTCGTGGATCGGCGACGTACCCGACGCGCCCGCCTTGCCGCCGGCGAACGCCTCGAACGCCTGATCACCTACGCCGATATACCTATCCGCAGATTACGCAGATTACGCAGATTCGATTTTAGGTGTACCCGGATAGGAGCCGCGACCGTAAGGGAGCAGGTCCGCGAGGCTGGTGTACCCGGATACGAACCGCGCGTCTTCATTTCATCCTTCCCAGATCTTCCCGGGGTTCAGGATATTGTTCGGGTCGAGCGCGCGCTTGATCGCGCGGTGCGCGTTAACGACGCCGGGAGAAAGCTCGCGCGCAAAGTAGGGGCGCTTGGAAATGCCGACGCCGTGCTCGCCGGAGATCGTGCCGCGAAGCTTCCACGTCAACTCGAAAAGATCCTCGCGAAACGCATGCACGGCGTCCTTTTCGCCGGGCGTTTCCGGGTCATACAGGACGTTGACGTGCACGTTGCCGTCGCCCGCGTGGCCGTAACACACGGCGGAAAGCCCCCTCGCCTCCCCGATTTTCCTTGCGCCGAGAATCAGATCGGCGATCGCCGATAGCGGCACGGTGATGTCATCCGCGAGTTTTTTTGGCGCGGTGGCCGATAGCGATTCGCTCACCGCGCGACGCACGCTCCAGAGCCGCTCGCGCTGCGATTCGTCCATCGCCAGATGCGCCGTCGCGCCGGCTTGCTCCAACAGAACGCCGAGCCGCTCGATGTCATCCCGCACGTTTTCCTCGCGGCCGTCCACTTCGACGAGCAGGTAGGGCGCGGCGTACGGAAGCGAAATCCCCTTGACGCGCTCCACCGCGCGAACGCACGGCTCGTCGACCAACTCGAGCGCGGCGGGCAGAACATCGCTCTCCAGCACGCGCGCGACGCCGCCTAGCGCGGACGCGATATCGGCGAATGACGCGACGAGCGCGCGGTGCGCGTCAGGCTTGCGGACAAGGCGCAGCGTCAGGTCGCAAATCACGCCCAGCGTCCCCTCGCTGCCGACGAACAGATGTCGAAGATCGTAACCGACCGCCTGCTTGCGCGTGTCGCCGCCGACGCGGATCGCTTCGCCGTTCGCCAGCACGACCGTCATCGCCAGGACGTAATTGCCCGTCACGCCGTATTTGAGAGCGCGCAGGCCGCCGGCGTTTGTCGCCGCGTTTCCGCCGATGGAGCAGCTATCCGCGGACGCGGGATCCGGTGGATAAAAAAGACCCCGGGCCTCGACGAAGCGATGCAGATCGCCGGTGATGACGCCGGCCTCAGCCCCGACGGTCATGTCGCGCGGGTGGAAGTCGTGGATGCGCGTCATGCGCGACAAATCCAGGACGATGACGGGCGATTCCGGCACGGCGCCGCCGACGACGCCCGTGCCCGCGCCGCGCGGGATGACGGGCGTTTTCGCGTCGCGCGCGATCCCGACGACGCGCGCAACGTCGTCGATCGATCCGGCGCGCACGGCAAGAACCGGGGGCTGCCCTCGAAACTTCGCGTCCTCGGCGAAGGGAGCAAGTGCGTCGGGCGTCGTAAGGACGTTCGCGCCGCCAACCGCCTCGGCAAGACGATCACGAAGCAGCGTCACGTAAAAACTCCGCGAGATCGCGCGCAAGCTCCCGGGGGCGCTCCATCGTCACCATATGTCCGGCGCCGGGATACATCTTGAATTGCGCGCCCTCGACCGCCTCGGCCAGCGCGCGATTGCGCCCCGCGCTTGTCAGCATGTCCTTTTCGCCGACGAAAACCGCAAGCGGCGGTACAAGCGCGCCGACGCGTTCGTGGATGTCGAACTCGCCCGTCGCCCGGAAATCGTTGACGAGCGTGTCCGGATCGCACTCCCGCATGCCCGCCAGCATCGCGTCCACGACGTTTTCGTCAGCGCCCTTCGAAAAGGAAAATTCGCGCACGTAGGTGAGCGCCTGCTCGCGATCCGCGACAAACGCCTCCACGATCATCGGCGCGGTGGACAGGCGATACCCGCTCGCGACGGCGGCCACCTTGCCGACGCGGTCGGGAAAATCGAGCGCGAGTGTCAGCGCGATTGCGCCGCCCATCGAATGGCCAACGAGATCGACGCGGTCCATCCCTCGCGCGTCGAGAAATTCCAGTAGAGACGCGGCGTATCCGGCAATCGTGCGTTGCCCGGGCAGGCGCGATTCGCCGTGGCCGGGAAGATCGAGAAACTCGATCGGCCTGTCCGGCAGGTTTTCGGCGAGATGCCGCGAGAGCGTCAGCCATGCGAGCTTGTTTCCGCCCGCGCCGTGCAGAAGAAGGATCGGCCGCCCGCTCGCTTCCGCGTTGCGCACGCGCGAAGCAATGCCGGTCGCCTCCTCGAATCGTCTGGTCAATTCCGTCATGGACCGAACACGTAAACGCGCCGCGAGAGCGGCGGAATGGTATCGGCGATCGCCCCGCCCGACGCTTTCAATTCGCGGTCCTCAAAGCGGATTTCCACGGTCTTGCCCGCGGCCAAACCGGGAATCTCGAAGCGAGCCTGGATCGGTTTGGCCGTGACATTTTGCGCGATGAGGGCGTGCGTCCCATCGGGACGTTTTCGCAGGGTGAAATGCACGCCGCCGTCGTTGAGTTTGACGCCGCCGGGCGCGCCGGTGCGGGCGATTTCCTCCGCGGGCGGTACGAGAAACGGCATCAGCCCGTTTTCCCTGTTGGTGATTTCCGTTGCGAATTGCTTGATTCCGGCGAAGGGCATCGGCATGTCGGCAGGATCGATGTACGTACCTTCCTTGTCGATGAAGTAAATCACCCCGTGAGCGCCGTGCGTGATGGACAGATACCCCTGTGCGACGACCTCGAGCGCGGCGAGCTGCCGTTTGGTCTTGTCGAAATTCGCCCCGTCGTGCGCCTCGACGATGGCGTAGCGCCCCTTGCGTTCGCCCACCTGCTCGCGAAGATCGTCCAGACGCTGGGCGATCTCGATGATCGGCCGGCCGGCGCCAAGCGGATAGACATCGAACGCGGCGATGTCGAAACCGTGCTCATAAAGGCGATAAACGTCCGGTTTCCACGCCTGGAAGTTGACAAGGATCGGCGTCGCCCTGTCGTGTTCGCGAATACTTCTGGCGAGCTCGCCGACGAACTCCGGCGGTTCACCCCACGTTGCGTCATCGTGATCCGGCTCGTCGACGGGATACCACAGTCGATTGGCCGGTTCGTCCTTGTACGCACGCACGACCGACTCGAGCGTGGCGAGCATGTCGTATTCGCCCTTGTACGCCTTTTGCAGCCACCACGCACGCGTATCGGTGAAAAACTGCGCGCTGCATCCGATGTTCGCCTCGCGGCAAAATGAAACCCAGTCGGGAAACCCGAATCGCGCGCGGTCGGCAAAGCGTTCGTCAGCGTAGAGGCCCTTCTTCGATTTCAGCCACTCCAGCTCCCACGATTGCAAGTCGATGTGATTGACGCCCGCGGCGGCATACGCCTTCCACGAGCCCACGCGCATGCCCTTGACCATCACGCCGACGACGAACGTGGGCTCGCCGTCGGCCCGGAATTTCATGTGCGTCGGGAACGCGCCAAGATCGGTCCCCGGCGGCGCGGGCCAGTAGCCGTCCGTATCGTGCGGCGGCGCGAAGCCGCCGTGATTGAGCAGCCGGATCCAGTCGATATACAAAAACCCGCGCATGCCGCCGTAGTCGCTCTCGGCGATGCGAAAATTGTAGAAACCGCCCTTTTCCGGCAGATCGCCGCGCTCGATCGCCAGCACCGCGGTCTTCCACCGGTGATCGAAAGCGCCGCCGATCTCGCCGATTTTCTTCTTGCCGATCGTGCCCTTCGTATAGATGCCGACCGGCGCCAGCAAGTTGTCCTTGTAGCGGATCGCAAGCGTGGCGCGCTCATCGATGCCGGTCTGGAACGCGCGCACGCGGAACGCGCCGTCGTGATGGTGCTGCAAGAGGCGCGCGTTGGTGTAGCCGGACGGATCCACCGGTTTGGTGGCCCAGTAGAATCGCTCCGCGTTTTCCCAGATCGCGAATCCGCCGTCCGCGTCCGAACCCCAGAACCAGGGGCTGTCGGGATCGATGTGGATCGGTTGTCCGGCGCTGAAATCGTCGCCCGTGCCGAAATCCGCAAAACGCTCCTCGGGCTCGGCGTGCGCCGCGCCCGTACAGCCGCAAAGGATGGAAAGAAAAACGGCCATCATCGCGATTCGCATGAGAAAACGCTCCGGGGAAATCAGGCTCGTCATGATAGCGGCGGCCCCGCGCGCTCCGCAACCGCGCGAGCGCCTTTGTGTTCGAGTCGCGCTTTGTTAGACTAGCCGCCGCGCCAATCCCGGCGCACGGGAGTCGAATTCCTTGCTTCGCGTTCTTCTTGAGCTTCGGGACAATCAGGCGGCCTGGCTGGCCGGCTTCCTGTTCACGTTTTTCTGGATGTTTTTCGTCCAGCGCCGATCCTTCCGCACGACGCGCGATCTCGTGATCGCGTGCGTCATCCTTCTGGCCGGAACCGCGGGCATCGGATGGCTCGCCTACATGCTGGCGTATGCAAACAAGATTTTCGGGGGCGACGCCGGCGTTGACTGGGATCTTGCGCTCTCGTTTTTCACCGGCGGCCGGGGGATATACCCCATACGCAGTTACGGCATCGCCATGGCGTCGGCGTTCGGCATCTGCATTCCGCTGATGTACCGGCGCGCGCCCAAGGAAGGGTTGTCGCAGGACACCACCGTCAACGTGGCGCTTCTGACGATCGTCGGCACGCTGGTCGGCGGCCGGGTGCTTTTCGTTATCACGCAGTGGGAAAAATATACCAACGACCTTTTGGGACTGATCCGTTTTTGGGAAGGCGGCCTGGTTTTTTACGGCGGCGCCATCGGCGCGGCGATCGCCACCGGGATCTACCTGAAGTTCGTCCGCAAGGAAGGCTTTTTGCGTTATGGCGATCTCGTTTCGCCATACACGGGTCTTGGCCTTGCGATCCATCGGGGCTTCGGGTGCTTTTTGAACGGCTGCTGCTACGGAGGGCCGACAAACGCCGCGTGGGGCGTGCATTTCCCGCTCGATCACCCCGGCACGAAATTTTTCGGCGCGGAGGTCTATCTGCATCCGTCGCAGCTCTACGAGGCCATCAACGGTCTCCTGATATTCGGTGTGTTGATGGCGTTCCGCTCGCGGCGCAAATACGTCGGTCAGAGCTGGGCGATCATGATGATGATGTACGCCTTCAATCGCTACCTCGTCGAAATGACGCGCGGCGATCTGCTGCGCGGCACCGTGGGCGTCTTGTCCACGAGCCAGTTCATCAGCATCGTCATCTTCGCGTTAGGCGCGGTGCTATTGGCCTTTTGCCATGTCCGCAAGATCCCGGCAGTCACGGAAGCGCCCGTCCCGGCCGCGGCTCGTGCGGCCGCGTCGCGCGCCTGATGGCGGTCACCTACGAGCAGGCCGTCGGAGCCGCCCGGAAAAAGGCCGAGGAAGCCAACTGGGGATCCCCGTTCCGCTATCGCCTGACGCGCATGATCCCCGAGGCGGTCCGACGTCATTGCCCGCCGGTCGCCGACGTGCTCGATGTCGGTTGCGGTTCCGGCCGTTACTCCCACTTTTTCGTCGAGGCGGGCATTTCGGGGACATACACGGGCGTCGATATCGAGCCGCACACGCTCGACGGTTTCGAGCTTGAAAACCGGTTCGCGGCGCGCATCCTCGCCCTGGACGCGCACAAGATCGGCGAGCTGCCCGACCGATTCGACTTCGTCCTTTCGGTGACCGCGTGGGAGCATTTCGAGGACGACCAGACCGTCACGAACGGCGTCGCGAAGATCATGAATCCTGGCGCGAAGGCGCTCATCGCGATTCCCTCGCACTATTCCTATCCGCTCTACGGCAAGCACGGATTTCGCCGCTACGGCCCCGGCCGCATCCGTGAGATGGGACGGCAGGCGGGGCTTGAAACCGTGAAGTGCGCGAAGGTTTGCGGCGCGGCGAGCTGGCTGTTTCACTTCCTGTGGTTTATTCCCGCGCATGCGATCCGCCTTGGCGGCAAGACCCTTCTCTATCTTATCCACGGGATGAACCGCGAGCGCGCGCGGGCGCGGCATGCGCGACTTGCGAACTGGCTCGACCACATGGGGGAGCATCACGTACGCCACCCCGCGGGCCGCGCGATCCACCACGCGTTGCTCGCCGCCTCGGACGCCGTGGACCGCGTTCTGCCGTTTTTCGAGGTGGGGTATCTGGTCGTTTACCGCAAGCCCGGCGCCGCCGCGGAAAATACCCCGAAAAACGCCTCCGAAGGCGCGCCGCGCGGTTGACGTCAACGCAACGATTCCGGTAAGTTAAGCGCCGCTTTCCCGCGACGTTTCCGGCGGATTCGTGACCGAGGGCGTCGTGGGCGCTCGACCCATCCGAAATTGAATCGAAAGGAACGAGCCGACGTGCCCATGAATGCTCTTGCGCGCGCCCGTCGCGCCATGCGACGCGCGATGATGATCGTCATGGCGGTCTCGTTGACGGCGTCGGCCGCCCTGGCCCAGGACGTGGAAGACAACCTTTCCGCGAGCCGACACGTTTACGACAAGAATCTTCACTACTTCCAGCCGCCCACCGACGGCTCCGGGCTCATCCTGGCGTGGGGTTCCGAGCCGATCGGGCACATCGGCTTCCACATCGGCGCGCTCGCGGATTACGCCCATCGGCCGATGGAATACACCGATCCGCAAGACGTGACGCACACGGTCATTTACAATCAGACCGGCGTGAACGCGATGTTCGGCGTCGGGCTCTGGGACGCCCTGAACATCTCCGGCTCCTACGTTTTCATCCCGAACCGCAGCTTCAACCAGACCTACCAGGAAATCTACAAGTGGGGTGACAGCGGCACCGGGGACGCGCGCGCGTCCGTCAAAGGCATCATCACGAACCGCCGCACGGACGGGATCGGCATTGCCGTGCTCGCGGAAGCGGGACTCGGCAATGGTGACGAGATTGCGTTCATTTCCGACGAGCAGATGACGGTCATGCCACGCGTCATCTTCGATTTCGGAAACGAGTGGTACACCTACGTCCTGAACCTCGGCTACAAGATTTATCCCGACGGCATCGACGGCGGCCTGTTCGACATTCCGTCCGGCGACGAATACCTCGCCAATACCGGCTTGACATTCCGCGTCTTGTGGGGGCTGGAATTCGTCGGCGAACTCGCCTGGCGGATGTATTCCGGCGAGTCCGACCTTTCACGCTCCTACACCGAAGCGCTAGGCGCGCTGCGTTCGACGTGGTTCACCGACAATCCGGTGCGCCTCACGTTTGGCGCCTCAAGCGGCCTGACCGATGCCGTCGGCACCCCGATCTTCCGCGTATTCGGCGGCTTCAACTTCTTCTTCCGCGAGCTCGGACTTCCCTGAAACGGCTGGTTTGATCAAATCCTGACGGGGGCGGATAACCCGACGCCACCCCCGAGGCGAGCCGGTGTGGAGGAAACGCACGGGCGCCGGAGCCGTAATGGGTCCAATTCGTCCATCATGTCCATGGCGTTCATGACGTCCATGAAACTATTCGTCTATTGGACGATGCAGCACGCGCGAGCGGACGTATCGCCGTCCGGCAAAGCACGCTGTCGCCGCTGCAAATGAAAACCCTCCCGGCGGCTTGCCAGGAGGGCCGTGTTCTCCGAAATCGCTGGTTCGCCTACGGCGTGCCGAGGAGCGACGGCAACTCGTCTTCGCCTTCCACGTGGCCGGCGCCCTCTTCGCGCACTTTCCACTTCACGGCGGGATTGATCTGCTCTTCCTTGATCAGGTTCGATACCGCCAGATTGACCTGGAAGATCGTGCCGTAGCGCGCGCGATGATCGGCAATGAGGCCGAGCTGCGGTTTGTCGAAACCGGCCATCTCCTTGACCTTCAGGATCTTCTTTTGAATCTCCTTGTGCGCCTCGGCCTTTTCGCTTTCCAGAAATTCTTCCTTGCCTTTCGTGGGATCGGCGTACATCGCGTATTCCTCCTCGCTTTCGAGGGCATCCCAGCCCTTGGCGAGGGTATCGCGACCGACCTTGGCGACGAGCGAAATCACCGTCGACTTGTGGTCGATGAGGACCGTGATGAGTTGAAGGTCCTCGTCCTTTTGCGCGGCCTTGATCTTTTCGTCCACCTTCGGCGGGACGATCATGTCCTTCTCGAGCTTAAAGACGATGAGCGTCTGCGCGATGATGAAGAAGAACAGCAGGATGAAAATCAGGTCCTGGAGGTTGAGTTCTTCGTCTTCGACGAGCTTCGGCATGTCGCGGACCGTCCTAGGAGTACATGACTTCGCGCGGGATCTCGGCCACTTCGTCAGCGAAGCGCGAGGCGCGAATGGTGATGTGATGGCGCATGATGGAGCCGACGACCTTGATCGCGACGCCCCAGAGGCTCGTGATGATGGCGATCTGGATCGCCGACTGAAGCTTCGCGAAATCCTCCGGCGTCATCTGACCGGCCACCTGCATCGCGACGCCGGAATCGTAAAACGCCTTGATGAGGCCAAGCAGCGTGCCCAGGAAGCCGAGAATCGGAGCCACGTTCGACATCAGCGTGATCGTGTTGATTTGGTCGGCGAAACGCCCGGAGATGTTGTCGACCTTGGCGCGGAAGTATTGCTCGAGCACGAACGGCTGCTCGAGCGCCGTCGGAATGAGCGAGGCCACGATCTCCGATAGATAGTTCGGATACTTGTGGACGATGCCGTGCGATTTTTCCTTGAACGCGTAAAAGTCGCCGCGAAGGTTCGGATCCTTCAGCAGCTTGACGAGCTGCTCTCGCTGCTCGCCATTGTAGTAATAGACGCGCGCGACCTTGAACATGTTGACGTACGCGTAGTTCACGATCATCACGATCATCGTCGCGTACAAAAGGAAGTTCGTGACGTAGCCAAGCATCTTGACCGCGGGCGTCAGCTTGGCCGACAACCAGTCGGAGTCCAGCAGCGCCTGATTGAAGATGCTGAAAACCAGAAACCCGGCCAGCAGGATGATGATCAGCCACGTGTTGGCCTGCTGGAAGCGTTGTTTCATGCGCGTCGTATCGGGATTCATTGACCCTCCGCGGAACCCATTTGTTTGCGTTATTGGCCGCTCATTCGAGCGGGAAATCGACATCCTCGCCCAGTTCGCCGGCGGCGGCCTGGTCTTCGTCCCGTTCCTGGGCTCGCTGCATCGCCTTTTTCATCTCGGCCTCGAAAACCTGGACATCCGGAATGGCGTAGAGCGCCACGCCGTCTTGCAGCGTTTCGATGATGAAGTTGTTTTCGCTCAGGTTGCGCGACACGCGCAGCGGCACGGTGAACGCGCTCGACACCAGGGACTGCAATTCGTAATCGCCCGGCTCGAGATAGATCGAGAAGGTGTTCGGGCGGCGTTCGCGCTGCGTTTCGTCGGTCATGATGTAGCGCTTCATGCCTTGCACGAAATCGCGTTTTGCGACTTCGAGGGAATACGGCGAAACGCGCCGGCCTTTCGGCACGAAGGCAATTTCGTCCGTATTCATTTTGTCGATGACGGTCTGCGCGACGCGCTTGCCGTAAAAGGTGACGCGCGTCGTCGAGCTGTTTCCCCAGTAGCCGCGGCTCGCGGAGATCCACTCGGACAGCGGGCGGTTGTCGCGGCTGTGATCGAGGCTCACGGAGATCCCCATGACCTGGTCGTAAATGCCCTTGGCCTTGTTGAAGTAATCCGTCGCCGCGGAGCCGAAGCCCTCGTATCCCTTGGCGATCCCCAGAAGCGCATAAGAGACCGCGATCTGCGGCGCCTCCGGCACCGACTCCTTGCCGACGGTGACGTCGGAGGTCGTGCCGATGCGGCCGAAGTCGGCGAGATCGGTCATCTCCGCCTGCTGATAGGTGAGCGGAAACTCGACGCGCTCCCAGATAATGTATTCGATGTCCTCGACGAGGTCGCGGCGCTCCCACGGATCGCGAGCGCGCTTGATTTCCTCGACGTTGCGAATGATGTCGTTCTGGAGCCACTTCATGTACGCGATCTTGATCGGATCGAGCTGCGTGGTGGGCGCGGTGCTGACCGCGTCCGCGGTGACGGGCTCTTCCTGAGCCATCGCCAGCGAGGCGGCAAGCGCGATGACGAGCGCGGCGGCAAGCCCGAAGACAGCCCTGGATCGATTCGTTTTCATGCTCATTCCTTCCGGCCCGTTATTGCGGGCACGTCGCGCCGAATTTGTTTTCCATCGCCTTGGCCTCGACCTTCTGCCCGAACCCGTCGAGGTAGTTCCAGTAGGCGTTGAAAACCTTGCAGAAGTTCGCATCGCCCGGCGGGGGCATCTTGCCGCCATACTGGCGAAGCACGAATTTCATCGCACGAGACCCGCCCGCAAGCGCCATTTCCTTGTATTTCCGGTACTCAAGTTCACTGTGGATGCTCTGCGCGGCCAGTTCCTTGGCCGATTCGGCGAAGATCAGGAGCACCTCGCTTTTGTTCTCCCAGTCGAAGCCCGCGTCGAGCGTGTACTGGCGCTGCGAGATGACGCCGCGGTAATCCTTGGCGAGATACAGATTGTAGATGAGGCCGGTCAGTGTGTGGCCGTAGGACTCCTGAAGGCCGGCGGTGATCTCCGGATTCGGCTCGTCGTAGCGATAGAAGGCCTTGCCGAGTTCCGGGCGCACCTGGTTGACGACCTGCATGAAACGCAGTCCGCGCCGCGCGTGCAGGAAGCCCTTTTTGTAGAACTCGATCAGTGTGCCGGTGTTTTCCGAACGGAACCGGCTGCAGATCATGGCGATATCGAGATCGAGGGAGGCCTTGGCCTTGGGCGTATCGGCGCGGTTGCGACCTTCGTCGTAATAATAGATGGCCTTGCGGAAGTGGTTTTCCGTATTGGCATCCGAGCCGTATAGCTCCGATTCGCGATTGCCCTTGTATTTGTACATGCCGACCATGACGCTGTTGTCGTAGTAGGTCAGCTTCTGCAACTCGACCATCCATTCCTTGAGCAGCGTCAGGTTCTGGACGCGAACGTCGTTTTCGCCCTGGGCGGGATCGATCTCGACGAAGCGGTCGGTCAGCATGCGAAGGCGCGCGCCGAGCCAGCGTTGCCGGCCGCGATTGCCTTCGTTCTTGAAGACGCGGTCGATGATCAGGTCAACGAAGCCGGGGTCGTCGCCGCCGGGCGTCCCGATCGCCCAGATGATGATCTGGTCGGAAACCGCGGGGCTGAAATTTTCCATGGCGTGTTGTTGCACGATGGCGTCCCACATCTCGCGGACGGCCCGCTTTTCTTCCTCCTGCTTTTCGATATCCGACGGAACCTGATCGAGCGACAGCAGGCGGCTCTTGCCCAGATCGAACGAAGCGACCTGGTCGTAGCGAGACTTGAGCGACGATTCGAGATCGGACATCGCGCCGGCCAGCGGCGCCGCCGCGGTACGGTTTTCGGAATAGACCTTCATCTTCGCGGTGCCGCAGGCCTGAAGGATCTCGTCGCGATTGGGATGCGCCATGATCTTGAGCTCGTTTTGCTCGCACATCGAAATCAATTGCTGGTACTGCGCCGCCGTCAGCATCGAGGTGAAGCGGCTGGCGTCGAGGCCCGCGCCGCCTCCGGATCCGAATTCGGG
>JAIOHV010000026.1 GCA_019912885.1 bacterium | reverse complement strand
CGGCACCCCCGTGCGGGTCGGAATTGGCGTGATCATGACCGGCGTGCGGATCGTCCGCGTCGGCCGGGGGCGGGGGCGGGGCATTGGTGGTTGTCGGCGGCGTGCAGCCGAACCCGACAAGCGCCGCAACCAGAATCAAGGGGATCGTCCAGTTCTTGAAGTTTCTCATCGTACCTTCTCCTTACAAGGGGCGACCGATCGCCGGTCGCCGAAAACGAAATCAGTTCTTGGCGAGCAGTCGCTCTTTCATCGCTTCCAGCGCATCCGCTTGCGCGTCGTGGCCCGCGGAGTCGTGGTAGGCGATCGCCACCTCGCCGTCCTTGACATAGACGAGCGTGCGGCGGTGCTTGATCGCGAACGCCAGGTAAAGCCCCACCGCGCCGATCGCGCAGCCGAGCCAGAAGACGTTGATGCCCGGGTTCTTCGTGACCATGAGGCCCGTGTAGTACGCGTCGTTGCGCAGCTCCACGAATTCGTAGCCGAAATCGCCAGCGCGCGAGGCATCGAATTTGGGGTTGTCCTTGAAGACCCAGAAGTCCGACGACGCGCCGGACGCGTTCATTTCGCGGACCTGGATCGCGAGCCCGCCGCCGAACTTGTCGCGGTCCATGTTCACGACCGCGAAACGCCCGCCGTCCGGAAGGCGATAGGCTTCGCCGAACGACACGCTCATCTCCCGAACGGCCGCGTCGGCGCCGCGCGGGGTGACGCGCACGATGGCCTGCGGCGGAAGCTGGCCGTAAGACGACTGGAAGAAGCGGTATCCGCCGAATTCGGCCGGGATATTGACCTCGATCGGCGTCGTCTTGGCTTCGGCCCGATCCGGACCGGTCAGGAACGTCAGCGACGAGCGGAAGGTCTTCGGCTGGCTGCTGCCCTCGTAATATTCGAGGTCGAAATCGTTGCAACGCACCGCGAAGGGCAGGGCGAGTTCGCCGCCGCGGCGCAGGGTGATGACCGATTCGCTCGCGCCTTCGGGTATCGGCATGGAGCCGTCGATGCCGAACAGGCTTCCGTACACCGCGCCACCGATCATCACGAAGATCGCGACGTGCGACACAATCGCGCCGAAGCGATGGATGTTTCCCCGGTCCGCGAAGTAAAACGAGGCGCCGTCGGCGATCTTTTCCATTGTCGGGCGGACGACCTCGCGGATCCGTTCGGGCGAAAGGTTCTTCGCCTTGAATCGAACAACCGAGCCGATGCGCGATACGAGCGCCGGTTCCAGAACGATATTTTTCGTATTGGACGTACGCAGTACGCGCCCGAAGTTGAGCGTGGTGCAGACGGACATGTTGATCGTGAGAATCGCGATGAGACCGTAGAACCAGGCCGAATGAAAGATGTCGAGAAATCCGAGTCGCGCCACCAGGCCCCAGTATCCGCCTGAGGCCGCAAGCGCGTGAAATCGCGCCTCGTCGAGACCCGGTCCTCGTTGCGGCACGATCGTTCCGATCAGCGTGACGACGCCGATGCCGATCAGCGTGTAGATTGCCAGGCGGTTGCTCGACAGAAACTGAATCCAGGTTTCCGCTCGTGTGGCCGGCTTGGCGTGTCCGTTTTGGACTTGCGTTTCCACGATTTCGGCTGCCATGTCGCTCTCCGTTTTTTCCGCCGCGAATCCGTTTCCTTGCGGCACGTTCGAACTTCCGAGAATGCTGGATTCAAAATCCGGACCAATTGTATCAACGCGCGACCGCACGCGGTCTCGCAACTTGACCCCGGTCAAGTAAAAATAATTCGAAGCACGAAAAATGAGCGTAAGCTATTGAAATGTGACATAATTATCTGGGAGGTGGTCCGATCGCGCATCGGTCGAGTTTTGCGAATTGGCATCCGAATTGCCACGTACCACCCCGGTGATATCCGGTCTCGAAGGAGAACCAAGGAAAAATGGGCGGTTTCAATCGGAGAACGGTATCAAAAGCAGCTCGCGGCGGTCTGATTCGAGTTCCAAAACCGCGCGGGACGAATCGTCGATGAGTTCAATCCACCCGTCGCGCCGAGGGACGCACGCCAGGAAATGAAAAAGCGCGTTCTCAAAAATATCGCTCTCATCGCGCTCATTTTGTGCGTCACGCTGTTTCTGGTCCTGAAGCACATCGGCAGCATGCGCGACCATCAGCGGGCGATCGCGTTCTTTCAGGAGAATATCGACAACTTCACGCGCCTCTACCGGCTGACCGCTTCCATTTTTCAGCAGCAACAATTGCTGCGGGTTCAGGGCGGCGATCCGGCGGAAATCTTCGCCGACATCGACCAAATCCAGGCCATGACCGGAAAGACCATCGCCGACCTGGGCGACGACAAGCTCACCGAAACATGCCGCTCGTGCCATGTCCGCATGGGCGACGAAAAATGGCGCAAACTGCAGCCGCAATACGCCGATCTGGCGCTCGCGATGGATGTCTATCGCCAGGCATTCGTCGCCGTGGATCGCGACCTTGCGCGCAAGGTGGGGATGGTCGGCGCGGACCCGAGCCTTACGAAATCCGCCGAACGCCTGCTTGCCGAAACGCACCACGCGGAAAAGTCGCTCAATAAAATCGTATCGCATGTGCGCGACGAGCATCAGGAATGGGCGGCCCGAACCGGCAATATCACGCTCATCGTCATCGTGACGGGCTTCATCGCCGTGCTCTTGCTCGTCGTCCGTTTCGTGAGGACGACGCTGACGCCGGTGCTCGACCTGGAACGCGCGACAAGAACGCTCGCGGCCGGCAAATATCCCGAGCGCATCGAGGTGCGCACGAACGACGAGGTCGAGCGCCTGGCCGGCGCGTTCAACCACATGGTGGCAAGCCTCAAGGAGATGTCGCGCGAGCGCGAATCGCTCCTTCATCAGACGCAGGAGCTGAACGCGACGCTCGAGGATCGCGTCGCCGCGGTGCGCGACGAGTTGCGCCGCGCGCAAGAGCACCTCATTCGCAGCGAGACACTGTCCGCCGTGGGCACGTTGGCCTCCGGCGTCGCGCATGAGATCAACAACCCCATCCACGTCATCATCGGGCTGGTCAATCTGATCCAGCGCGACATCGAGGCGGACTCGCCGCTGGCGCAGGATCTGAGGATGGTGGAATCCGAGGCCGCACGGTGCCAGACGATCGTGTCGAGCCTGCTGGACTTTGCGCGCAAGCGCGAAGGCGAGCTGACGGATACGGACATCAACGAGCTTGTCGAAAGCTCGCTGACGCTCCTTCGCGCGCAGCTCGAAAAGCGCGGCGTACGCGTGGAAACCGTGTTCGACAAATCGTTGCCGCCGTTGCTCGCCGATCCGAACAAGCTCAAGCAGGTGCTCGTCAACATGTATCTGAACGCCCAGCACGCCATGGAAAACGGCGGATCGCTGACCGTGCGCACGGGTCCGTCGCGAAACGGCAAAGCGGGCGTGCGCGTTGAAATCGCCGACAGCGGCGAAGGCATCCCGGAGGACATCCGGGCGCGCATCTTCGAACCGTTTTTCACCACGAAAAAGGGGCGGGACGGCACGGGGCTGGGGCTTGCGATCTGCCATCGCATTATCGACGAACACGGCGGGCGCATCGAGCTTGAAAGCAGCCCCGGCCAGGGAACCACATTCATCATCACGCTTCCGTTTCGTCCCCCGGCGGATCAGACGGATCCGTCCGACGCCTTCGAGGAGGCCCGGCCATGATCGAACGCAGAATTCTCGTCGTGGACGACGAACCGGGCGCGCGGCTTGTGCTGGAACGGAGCCTCGCGCGGGCCAACTGTACCGTTGAATGCGCCGAAAACGGCGAACAGGCGCTTGAAAAGTTCCGCAACCAGTCGTTCCCCGTCGTCGTCACGGATATCAACATGCCGGGCATGAGCGGACTGGATCTGCTTCGCGAGATCCGCGAACAGCAGCCGGAAACAGCCGTTCTCATGATTACGGCGTACGCCGATCTGGATTCGGCGATCCAGGCAATCCGAAGCGGCGCGTACGATTATATCGTCAAGCCGATCAAGCCCGATCTCATGGTCAAGGCGGTCGACCGCGCGTTCGAAAAACTGGAATTGCGCGACGAGGTGACGTACCTCCAAAGCCAGATTCGCGAGCACTACGGGTTCGACGCCATCGTCGGGCAGAGCCCGGCGATCAAGGAAACCGTCCGCCTGGCCGCCCGCGTCGCCGGCACCGACGAGAGCGTTCTCATCACCGGCCCGAGCGGCACTGGCAAGGAACTGTTCGCGCGCGCGATTCATCTGTCGAGCCCGCGCGACAAGCACCGGTTCATCGCGGTCAACTGCGGCGGTTTTCCCGATCATCTGCTCGAAAGCGAATTATTCGGCTACAAGCGCGGCGCCTTCACCGGCGCGGCGACCGACAAGCCCGGCCTGATCGCCGAGGCCGACAACGGAACGATTTTCTTTGACGAGATCGCCGAGCTTCCGATCGGCATGCAGGTCAAGCTTCTGCGTTTCCTGCAGGACCACCACATTCGTCCGGTGGGCGCGGTCAAGGAGCAGCTCGTCAATGTGCGCGTCGTCGCCGCGACGAACCGCGATCTGGAAGCGGAAGTCGCGGAAGGCAAATTCCGCGAGGATTTGTATTACCGGCTTCGCGTCCTCGCGGTCGAGGTACCGGCGCTCAAGGATCGCCCGGAGGATATCCCCGTGTTGTTGCAATATTTCGCCGAACGCACGGCCAGGCGCATGGGCAAGGCGCCGCCGGAATTCAGCGAGGCCGCGGCGAAACGCCTTGCGGAATACGAATGGCCCGGCAACGTGCGCGAGCTCGAGAACCTGGTGAAAAACGTGCTCATCATGAATGACGCGCGCGTCATCCAGCCGGGGCACCTTCCCGCGTACGTCACGCAGCCGGACAGCGGCGGCAAGAAAAACGGCTTCATTTCCGAAGGAAATCTGCTCGCGAGCGGCGCGTCCTACAGCGATCTGCGCAACAAGGTGCTCGAAGATTTCAACCAGGCCATCCTCTCCGAGGCGTTGGAGCTCGAAAACTGGAACATCTCGAAGGCGGCGGAGCGCCTGGGAACCGCTAAATCGAACGTCATCCGCTTGATGAAGCGGTTCCATCTGCAAAAACCCTGACCTACTGACGGAGCGACAAAATCGCGGCCCGGTATTCCCGGACCGCGTTTTCATTTCGGGTCGATTTCGCGCGTTCACGGAATCGAAACCGTACCGCGGGTTATCCACACGGCCTGGCCGCACGTCACCCAATCGCGAAAAACCCAGTAATTCGGTGAAAATTCGCGAAAAACGGCGTTGGTACATCGCTTGCTCATCCATGAGATCAGGAAAAAAATGACGCCGGCTGTCGCGAAACGGTCCGCGGCCGGCGCCCACGACGCGGAGACAGGCCATGTTGATGATCCTTCTGGGCGCCCTGATCGGCTTTCTGGTCGGCGGCGTCATGGGCGGGGCGACCTTTGGAATCCACGGCGCGATCGTCGGAGCCATCATCGGGCTTGTCGCGGGAGGCGTGATCATGGCGAGCCTTCGCGGCGCGTTCCGCGAACCGGATGTCGGCGAACAGGAAGTTCCCCCTCAAAACCGCTGACCATCCTCGGCTACGAAGAGCCGATAAAACAATTGAATGTCGCGGCCGGTCGTCGTGCCGGCGAGCCACGCGGAGCTCCCGAAAGAGGGCTCCGCGCGCCCATTTTGGACGCGACATCCTGCAACGATTTGGTCATCGTTTCGTCATCGCCTTGATACCGCGTGCGGCTCCCCCAGAACCGATTTGGAACCGACTTTTGGGATTTGACCTGCGTCAAGTCGTGTAACCATCGAATTTTGAAGGTCTTTTTGACGCGCTGCGATACGGCGCGTCGGCACTCCGTTTGCATCGACCCACGGCAGGAATCAAGTTCCGGTTTGATAGGCCGGAGTTAAAAACCTGGAGGTCTCGAATGCAAAAGCTTTCCTTCTTAGTTTGGTTGCTCGTGCCGCTTTTGGCGCTCGCCGTCGGTTGCTCCTGCGAGGGTGACGATGGTGAGGATGGAGCGGATGGCGAACCGGGCCCTCCGGGGGCTAACGGAACGGACGACGACGACGACGACCTGGACGACGACACCGGCGACGATGACGTCGATGATGACGATATGGACGACGACTCGGACGACGACTCGGACGACGATTCCGATGACGATTCGGACGACGACTCGGACGACGATTCGGACGATGACTCGGACGACGACTCGGACGACGACTCCGATGACGACGCGGACGACGACTCCGTCGAACCGCTCATCGCGGACGCCGGCGACGATCAACTCGAAACCGGGTTTGGCACGCTCGTTTATCTCGACGGCCGTGACAGCAGCCCCGGCGTCGTTTCGTTCACGTGGACGCAGACCGGCGGCCCGGCCGTCGTGCTGACGGATCCCGACACGGCGACCCCGTCGTTCACCACGGATACGCTTGCGGACACCGTCTTCCTGGAAGACGAGTTCCAGGTGCTTCCGATCGTTGACGACAGCCTTGTCACCTATACCTTTGAACTTACGGTTTCCGACGGCCTGACCGAGGAAACCGATACGGTTTCCGTGAAACCGGTCGCCACCGCTCGTGGCGCGCATCGCACGGTCGGAAAGAACACGCGCGTTTACCTCAACGGCGGCGAAACGACCGGCGGGGTCGCGATCA
The DNA here is from genome assembly GCA_019912885.1 of bacterium. Taxonomy (NCBI): domain Bacteria; species bacterium. The sequence goes on along the minus strand of JAIOHV010000026.1, from coordinate 2,275 downwards.
CCGCGTGGGATTGGACGATTACCGATCCGGACGCCATCGAAACGGCGCTCATCGGCCGCACGCCCAGCTTTGTCGCGTCAAAGGCCGGCGTTTACAACGTCGAGCTGGACGCCACGGCTGGCGCGGGCGTCGCGGTCATGGACTTCGACGTGGTCGTGAGTGACTACAAAGGCCTCGGCGTCGACCCGAACGCGGGCAACTGCTCGCTTTGCCACAATGACATCATCGCCCCCGACGTCATCGAGGACTGGGACAATACCGGCCACGCCAGCATGTTCTCGCGCGGCATCGACGGCGAAGTGTCCGATCACTACGGCAAGAACTGCTTGGGCTGCCACACGGTCGGTTACGACCTCGCGGCAGCCAACGGCGGCTTTGACGATGTGATGGCGTCCAGTGGCTGGACGTTCCCGACCGTGCTCGAAGACGGCAACTGGGACGATCTCAAGACGAATTACCCCGAGGTCGCGGGCCTTGGAAACATCCAGTGCGAAAGCTGCCACGGCCCGGCCGCCCAGCATGCCGCCACCGGCTACGCCGAACTTGTCAACAAGTCCTTCGACGCCGAATCCTGCGGTGTGTGCCACATGGGCGATCATCACCCGCAGTATCCGGAATACGCGCTCAGCCCCCACAACAAGCCGCCGGCAACCACCAGCAGTTCGTGCCGTAGCTGCCACACGGCCTACGGCGCCTCCGGCTACTCGACCGCACCCGACGTGATCAAGGCCGTCACCTGCGTGGCCTGCCACGATCCGCACAATGCCGACAATCCGAATCAGCTTCGCAACTACGGCGAAGTCACGCTGGCCAACGGGTCCGTGGTTGACGTCGGCATCTCCGCCTCGTGCGTGAACTGCCACAAGGGCCGCCGCGACGCGAATAGCCCGACGGTGAAATCGGACCGCAACGGACCTCACGGATCGTCCCAGGGCGACATGCTCTACAGTCGCAACTTCATCGAGTTCGACGTGCCCGGTTATGGCCCGTACTACGCCTCGGTCCATCGCGGCGCGGTGGCCGGCGGCTGCGTGCAGTGCCACATGGCCGACGAAGACGGCATCGGCGAGGCCGGCGGTCACACCTTCCGCATGGTCGGCGCGATCAACGGCGAGGAGTACATGAACTCCTGCCAGCAGTGCCACGCGGGTCTTACGACCTTCAACCGCACGTCCTACGGCGACTACGATGGTGACGGCAATCTCGAAGGCGTGCAGGACGAAGTCCATGGCTTGATGGAAGAGCTCCACCACGAAATCGAGCTCTACATCCAGGCGCAAAACTGGTCGGTGGACTGCACCGCGGACGGCAACGGCATCCGCGTCGCCCACAGCTTCCACGAGTCGCACGGCCGCATCGTTCTGGTGGCCGCGGACGAAGGCTACATCGGTGACTGCGATCTTTCCGGTGAGCTCGAAAGCGACGAGAACAATTCGCGGCCGCCCGCGGGCGCCGCCGGCGATCTCGTTTGGCAGACCGCCTTCAACCTCGTAAAGATCGAAGTCGACGGCAGCTTCGGCATCCACAACACGGCGTATGCGGTGCAGATCCTGCAACGCACCTACTGGGCCCTGACGGGCAACGACGTGCCGGGCGCCGAAATCCGCTAAGTCTAATCGGAATCCGAAAACTTCGAGGGGGTCCGCAAGGGCCCCCTCGGCGCATTTTGGGGCGGCGCGTTTGTTCTCAGTTTCATACCCTCACGGACGCCGCGGGATGCCGCCCGATGCCTCGCCGCGGAGCGCAAACCGCAAAATCGGCCAAAAAATCGCCTCTTTCGCCTCATCGGCCGTGGTCAGCCCACGGCATATCCCTTGCACTTTCCACGGGTGTGAGGCCATCGCGCGCATGCGCTGCCGGCCCGACACCGAGGAGACGGATATGACCATACGACACGGCGGAACCCTGACGGCGCTTTTCGTGGTGCTTGCCGCCATGTTTCTTCTGACCGCGTGCGAGCCCGGCGAAGGCGGTAAAGGCGGCCTGGGCGGCTTCGGCGAGGACGGCGCCGACGGCGTCGACGGCATGGACGGCTTGCCCGGCGAAGACGGCGAAGATGGCGAGGACGGCGAGGACGGCGAAGACGGCCGTGACGGCGAGGACGCGCCCGGCGCGCTCCCGAACCTGGAAAACGGCGTCTCGGGCCTCGTGGATGACAGTACGGGCGAGCCGGTCGTGGACGCCACGGTGTTTTTCATCCCCGTCGAGGACGTCACGGATGTCGCGATCAACCGCGATCCGGCGGCCTTCTCCTCCACGCGCGCCGACGACGAGC